>JAFGPH010000045.1 GCA_016926135.1 Deltaproteobacteria bacterium | reverse complement strand
GGTTTGTTGTTTTCTGCTTTGTCCCTTTGCCACTTTGTCCCTTTGTCCCTCAAGCTGTCGGCTTCAGCCGACAGTGGTTGACTTGGGCGGCCCTGAGAGATGGCTTACCCTTTTTGTTTGCCTGCCCATGTGACGGGAAAGCGTCTCGATCCTGTCCCCTGCCATTGACAAACGGACCCGATCCATAATAAAACTCTCTTAAATATTCAGATAAATAGGGTGCGGGTCCAGCGGTTCCAGGCGACAAGGGCTCAGGTGTTCCTCCCGAGCCTTATCCGTGACAAGAGTATTTCGTTCAAAAGAACATTATCCTCAGTGTAGTCAGTGCATTATATCCATTTCACCCGGTAATGGAGAATCCGGAGGATTATACTTGGCGCCCTGCGTGCCTGATCGTACCCTGCTTCCCCCAAGAACCCGTCCACTGAATTCACACGAGCGGTGATTCGTTCACAAGCATGACTCACAAACAGCAGAATGAAAAACTCGAAGAGGTCATAAGCATGAAACCGCGAACAGTCTCGGCCACACTTCTCGTCGTATGGACAGCGCTATTGTGCTGGGGGATCCTCCTCCCGATGCCCGGTCACGGGCAGACGACCCAGAAGACTCCACCCTATGTCGGGAGCAAACAGGAGTTCGGCCAACAGCGCCCGCCTGCAGAGTCGCAGACTCAGAAGGGATCGGCGCTCAAAGGGGCAAGGCAGGATTTCAATTCCCTGCCCCTGGACGAGAAGGTCAAGGTCTTCGGAACCCTCAGCCGAGAGCAGAAGGAGGAACTCGTCAGACAGCTTGACCATGACGCCAGGTTCGAACTGTTCAAGCGCGTCTCCAACGAGGACAAGATTCTCATTTTCGGCGCCCTGAGCGATACCGAGAAGACCGAGTGGTTGAAAAAGTACCCCGGGCTGGAGTTCTTCGTTGTCAAGAAGGAAGAAAAGGCTGCACCCCTGCCGCCTGAAAAACGCATGGCGCCGCGCAAGGAAGCACCCGATGCCACGGAGATCGAGCGCATCATGTCCGGCCAGTTCCCCAGCGACATCTCGAGGGAACTGAAGCAGTTCGGCTACGACTTCTTCAGAAAAGACATCTCCACCTTCACCCCCCTGGACAGCGCGCCGGTCGGACCCGATTACATCCTCGGCCCTGGGGACACCTTCACGATCCATCTCTGGGGAAAGGTGGAGGCCACCTACAACGTGACCGTGGCAAGGGACGGGAGAATCACAGTCCCCCGCCTGGGTACGCTGAATGTGAGTGGTATGAATCTGGACCGGTTGGGGGACCATCTCTACAAGCGCTTCCGGGAGTACTATCCCGACTTTGAAATGAGCATCAGCATGGGGGCCCTTCGGTCGGTGGAGATCTTCATCGTGGGTGAGGCCGCCAATCCGGGTACCTACTCGGTGAGTTCCCTTTCCACCGTCATCACCGCCCTCTATGCCGCCGGCGGCCCCAGCAAGAAGGGCAGCCTCAGGGATGTGAGGCTTTTCAGGAACGGGGCCTTGATCAAGAGCCTGGACCTCTATGAATTCCTGATCAGGGGGAACAAGGGCAATGATGTTCGGCTCCAGCCCGGGGACACGATTTTTATTCCCGTGCTGGGTCCTGTTGCAGGCGTTGCGGGTCTTGTCAAGCGGCCGGGCATTTATGAGATGAAAGGCGGGCACACGGTCGGGGAGGTCATCAGCCTTGCCGGAGGCATCCTGTCTGTAAGTCATCTTCAGAACGTGGTGGTGGAGAGGGTGCAGGACCACCAGAGGCGTGTGATCCGTAGTTTCAATCTGGATCCGGCCTACCCCAAGGCCAACGAAAACCTGAAAATGCCGCTGAGAGACGGGGATGTGATCAAGGTCTACCCTGTGCATGAGAGGATCCGGCAGGTGGTGTACCTGGACGGGCATGTCAAATACCCCAGGGAGTATGAGCTGAAGCCGGGAATGCGGCTTCGGGATCTCATCCCCTCCTACGAGGAGCTGCTCGCCGAGCCCTATCTCCCGCAGGCGGAAATCATCCGACTCGTGCCCCCTGATCTTCAGCCGGTGATCATCCCGTTCGACCTGGCCGCGCTCCTGAGGGGAGAAGAGTCCCAGAACCTGGACCTGCAGGATATGGACCGGGTGACCATCTACGACAAGTGGGACAAGAAGGTGAAGCCGGAGGTGACCATCAGGGGCGCAGTCCGGGAACCCGGCACATACCCGCTCTACAAGGATATGACGGTCAAGGATCTGATCTTCAGGGCAGGGAACCTCACGGACAGGGCCTTTCTGGAACAGGCTACCTTGACCCGTGTCGTTGTCGGGGAAAAGGGCTCGGACTCGGTCAGGATCGACTTCTCCCCGGGCAAGGCCATGGGGGGGGCAAGCGAGGGGAACATCCTCCTTCAAAAGGACGATGTGGTCGACATTCGAGAGATCCCTTTGTACGGTCAGGTGCTGGAAAGGAAGGCGATGCTCGAGGGCGAATTCGTCTTCCCGGGGGAGTACACCTTCAAGGAAGGCGAGCGCCTGGCTTCCCTGATTCGGAGGGCAGGGGGGCTCACCGCCGATGCCTATCCTTTTGGCGCGATTTTCCAGCGTGACACGGTCAAGAAGGTGCAGGATGAGCAGTTGAAGGGCTACGTGGAAAAGCTGGAAACGGATATGCTCACCCTCAGCGCGCAGGCGGCAGACACGGCCATGGACAAGGACCAGGCCGCCATCCTGAAGGAGACCCTGACCACGAAGAAACAACTCCTCGAAAAACTGAAAATGTCCAGGTCCACGGGCCGCATGGTGATCAACCTGGAAGAGGTGCTCTATCTGGCTTCTTCCGAATACAACTTCGAGCTGAGACCCGGGGACCGTCTGATCGTCAACAAGAAGCCGGACAGCGTGAACGTGCTGGGAGAGGTCTTTAACCCAACGGCCCTGGTCTTTCAGAAGGGCAAAACCGTCCGTTTCTATCTGGACATGGTGGGCGGCCCCACGGACATGGCCGAGAAAGACCAGACCTATGTGGTCAAGGCCAACGGCTCCGTGTTCAGCAAGTCCCAGAGCGGTTATTTCGGCATGGCCAGTTGGGATTCCAAGAACCAGCGCTGGTCCATGGGCGGCTTTGACTCCATAGAGCTGGATCCCGGGGACACGATCATCGTGCCCAAGAAGACGGAGAAATACCCGTGGCTCAGGATCGTGAAGGACATCACGCAGATCATGTACCAGATTGCTGTGGCGGCAGGGGTGATCATCGTCGCGTTTTAGTGAATGAAACATGCTTGAAAAAGAGAGGAAAGAGCAGATCGAGGGACTGAAACAGAATCTTGAGACTCTGCTGGGTCCCCACACTTTCAAGATGCTCCTCTTCGGCTCAAGGGCGAGGGGCGATTACTGCGATGCGTCGGATTTCGACGTGGCCATTGTCGTCCGAGGCCTTACCCGGGAAATGAAGCAGCTGGTTCTGGAAAAGGTGGCAGAGAGTGAACTCACGTATCTGTTGCCCTTGTCAGCCCTTGTTCTTTCAGAGGAAGACTTCGGAGTCCTCAGGCAGAGAGAACGCAGGATAGCCATGGACATTGAACGGGAAGGCATTCCTTTGTGAATGAAGAAAACAAGAGAGAGAACTTGCGCGAAGAGATCGACCGTGCCGTTGAGTCGATGAAAGCGGCCGACCTCCTTTTTAAACATGGCTTTGTGCGAGATGCCGTCGGGAAACTGTACTACTCTTTGCTTTATTCCATCAGGGCCATGCTGTTGACGAAAGGCCTCGAACCCAAAAGTCACGAAGGGGCGCTTCGCCTCTTTGGTCTGCACTTTGTAAAGCATGGGGTTTTCGAAACAAAGGACTCTCATATTTTTTCAAAACTCATGAAATACAGGCAGGAGGCGGACTATAACCCCTCGTATTCCTTCACGCCCGAGGACTTCATCCAATTCAAGGGTGAAGCTGAAGCCGTGATTCACCGGATAAACGCTCTCTTAAAGGAAGAGGGTTACCAGTGATCAGGAAGCGGATACAGGTTTGACGGTGTCTTCAGGCTTCTTGTCTTTGCGGCTTCGTGTGAGACTGAAATGAAATCCTGTGAATCCTGTCTATCAAAGGGGAAGTGGAGCGCTCCTTACACCCATTGCAGGCCTTTGGCCGCAACCAAAATCGAACCGTGTGGGTTGAGGAAGGTTCAAAGGTCCATTCGGCTCCGCTCGTCTCGTGCACGTGCACGTGGCTCGTCCACCCTCCGCAGTAGCACTGCTACGGAGGATAAAGAGGATGGGCGCTCGTCTTCCGTACACGTACACGCTACACGTTCACGGTTCTTATGACCCTGAACCCTGAACCCCTGAACCTGTATGCGTCCGCCCTCGAACCTCTCTGCAAATCACAGAGAAGTTAAGGACTGAAGGTCTAACCGACCACTGAGCACTTTAGCGCAAACAGAGGTATCCATGGATCATAACACCCAACCCCCTGCCCGGCCTCCCGATTATGTGGATGACGAGATCCACCTCACCGACTACCTCATCGTGCTCCTGAAACGCAAGAGGGTGGTGCTTGGGGTCACCTTTTTGGCCGCGCTCTTCTCGATCATCGTGAGTCTTCTCATGACGAACCGGTACACGGCGACCGCCCGGATCCTTCCGCCCCAGGAATCGACCCCGGGCATCTCGGGACTCGTTTCCCAGGTAGGAGGTGTGTTGGGCGGTTTGGCAGCAGGTCTGCCGGGAAGCAAGACCACCTCCGAGGTGTACGTGGGGATCCTGGAGAGCCGATCCGCAGCCGACTTCCTCATCCAGAAGTTCAAGCTGAAGGAGTATTACGATCAGAAGCTTCTCGACAGTGTGTACAAGGAGTTGGCGAGTCGGACCAAGATCCAGGTCTCCCGAAAGGCCCAGATCGTGAGCGTTTCGGTTGAAGACGCTGATCCCGAAAAGGCGGCGCAAATGGCCAATGCTTACATAGAGGCGCTGGACCGGATCAACCGGACAGTCAACATCACGGAGGGCCACAGGAAAAGGGTTTTCCTTGAAAAGCGGCTGGAGAAGGTGAAGGAGGACCTCACGAAGGCGGAAAATGACCTCAGGGAGTTCCAGGAGAAATTCAAGCTCGTGGCGCTTGAGGAGCAGGCAAAGGCGACTATCGAGGGTGCGGCCAGGATCAAGGGGGAGATCATTGTGGCGCAGACGGAGCTGGAGGTCTTGCGGCAGTTTGGGACGGAGAGGCAAAACGAGGCCGTGATGCTCAAGTCCAAAATCGAAGAGCTTCACAGGCAACTGGCAAAGATTGAATCCGGAAATCCGGGCAAGGACTTGCTGAAGGAGAAGAAGGGGGACAAGGCCGCCATGGAATTCTACATCCCTTTCGACGAACTGCCGATTCTCGGTCTGCAGCTTGCCCGGCTGATACGCGAGGCCAAGATCCAGGAAGAGGTGTTCAAGCTGCTGACCTCTCAGCATGAACTGGCCAAGATCGAAGAGGCCAAGGATGTGAACACCATTCAGGTCCTGGACCGGGCGAAGCCTCCGGACAGGAAATCGAGCCCCAGGAGGGCCATGATTGTGATGCTTTCGGCGATCATCGCTTTCTTCCTGGCCATCTTCCTCGCGTTTTTCCTGGAGTATGTGGACCGTCTCAAGGCTGAAGACAACGAACGGTATCAGGAGCTTGTGCGCTACCTGCGGTTTGGGAAGGCCGGATGAGGGAAGAGGAGAGAAGCTCAAAGCTGAAAGCTCAAGGCTCAAAGGGAGGGATCGCGTCAGGGGTTAGCAGCGCTCCGTTTTAGGCGATAGGCTGGCGGCGTGAGATATGTGTGAATTTGAGCAGAAAACGGATGCGGTTGAAGAATTCCAGGACATGCGTCGGCGATTAGGCTCACGACGAGAGGGGCACAAGAGGCTGCTGACTGAGGAGTTGGGCAGGATCACACGTGCGGCTGCAGGGTTGGGCGTTCAGCGAGTGATCCTGTTCGGATCCATGCTTGGCGGGAACACGGGGCTCACAAGCGATCTGGATTTGCTGATGGTGTGGGATACAGGGCTGAATTTTCTTGAACGGACAGCCGAGGTCTACCGGTATTTGCAGCCGGTTGTCGCTGCCGATATTCTAGTCTATACACCGGCTGAAATGGAGCTGATGCGTGACACCCCTCTGGTGCGGCAAGCACTGGAAAACGGAAGAGTGATGTATGAGGCGTGAAGCGAAATCTGAGGGTTTGCGGTGGTTGGAGCAGGCACAAGCGGATCGGGAGGGGGCTCAGTTGCTGTATGATGGAGGCAGCTATCACCTTGCCTGTTTTGTAGGACAACAGGTTGCTGAAAAAGCCCTAAAGGCATTCCTATATTCAAAGGGCGAAGACATTGTTGTTGGGCGCTCAGTGGAGGCGCTCTGCCGTTGGGCCGGGGAGCATGACCGAGAGTTCAACAGCCTGCGCGAGGTGATAGCGCCTCTGGATGGGTACTACATACCGACACGCTACCCGAACGGGCTGCCCGACAGCATCCCGGCTCGGGTGTATACCCGGCCGGTGGCCGAAGAAGTGCTGCGCCTGGCCGACTTGGCTCTTGACATGGTCAGTCGGAGCGTGCGCCGGTCATGAGAATTGGCGGGAACAAGAAAATTCAGGACGCAGTCAGGGCGCTGCTGGCGTACGAACCCGAGAAGATCTATCTGTTCGGGTCATGGAGCCGCGGTGAGGAAGATGACCTTAGTGATATGGATTTCGTCCTCATAAAGAACACTGAGGAACCTTTTTTAGATCGACTGAAAGAAATCCAGAAGTTCCTCCCGCAACACATGGGCGCGTGGACATACTGATCTACATGCCGTATGAGTTCGATGAGATGCAACGCTCCGGGAACGCCTTTGTGGAGATGATCCTGGAAGAAGGAAAGCTTGTCTATGGCGGGCAAGAGAAGAACTGAAGCCCGCCGGTGGTTTCAGCAAGGCTTGTTTGACCTCAAGGCTGCTGAGTGGAATATGAAAGGAGGCTTTTACAACACCGCCTGTTTCCTGTGCCAGCAAAGTGCCGAAAAGGCACTGAAATCGGTTCTCTATTATTGTCCCTCTCGGGGAATGGGAGAAAAACCCTCGCCTTTGGGCGAAGACTTCAGTTCGATTTTGGCCACCGAGAGGAAGGCACAAAGGTGCAGAGGCACATAGGCACAAAGGGGTAACAGGTTTGTT
>JAFGPH010000314.1 GCA_016926135.1 Deltaproteobacteria bacterium | reverse complement strand
TCGGGGACTTTTTCGAGAGGAAATTCGGGGCCGGGTGGAAGGAAAGGGACAAGGAGTTCTGGAAAAAATTCCAGTCCTGGTACTGAGGGGCGTCCGAGACGGTAAGATGGCCTTGAAGAAAGTGCTCTGCGTGCAATGCCAGAATGCCTGCTGGCTTTCCGCCACGGTGGAAGCAGGCCGCTTGGTTTCTGTAAACCCCGACAAATCGTTCCCGGGGACCCGATTGTCCCTCCCGATCACACAGGGGTGCCCGCGTCGGCGCAATGTGGTGGAGTACTTCTACCACCCCCGAAGGCTGAACCATCCACTGAAGCGCACCGGGAAACGCGGGGAAAACAAGTGGCGGGAAATCTCTTGGGAGGAGGCCTTCACAAGAGACATCGGGGAGCATGAACATCCCAACAAAGACGAGCCCTGGAAAGACTAACCCATCCCCAAGACCAGGCACATACGAACACCAACCCAAGGAGGGATCTCCCAAGGGGCAGGCAACAGCACCTGCCTCTTCTGTCGGTTTACCGTGGTGAAAAACCATTTCCACCTTCACAATCGTTTTGTCGAAGAACCCCTCAACCGCATCTCCGTCGGTCAAATCACCACATCAAAAGATCGTCGAGTTTGCGAAGTAATCAATACCCCCTCCTTTACGCCAGCAATCCACTTAGCCCCGTCATCGTAGCTCTCTGACCATCCATTTCGTACTTGAACGGCAGAATCCCTTGTGCCATGATCTTTCCTCACCTCGTTGATGATAGATTGGTTATCCCAAAAACACTCTGTCCCCTTATTCCATCATGCTCAACGAGGCGCTTCCTTTTTTTTAGATGGTGAATCCGGGCGTTTTTCTCCTCTCCGCCGCCGGGAGGGGTCCCTCCACGACAGTTCGTTGACAAACCCCCAACCCTTACCCTATGCTCCACCCTCGAGCGTTGTGGAGCAAAGAGGAGAGTGTGGAACGGGAAATCATCGCACTCCTGAAAGGGCAGGGGCCGCTTACCGGGGCCGAGCTTTTGCTGGCCTTGGGCGGGGATGCCCTTCTTTTGTGGCGCGCCTGCAAGCTCTCAGGAACCCTGGCGATCCAGACCATAGGACGCAGGTATCTCAGGCTGGACTCCAAGGTTGAGGGTTTTGCGCGCCTCTCTCCCTCCATCTTGAGGGAATTCCTGACCTATTCCGTGATTGGACTTCCTTGGGATCAGGCATCCCTGGACCGGAAGGCGAACGAGATCGCCTCCCATATCAAGAAGGTCAGCAGGGCAAAGCTCGAACTGGCCAACAGTATATTCCTGTCCGTGATGAGCCGATTGGACAATGATATCCTGATCAGGGAACAGGCCTGCATCCTGATCGCCGGGGACATTGTCTATGAGATGGCCCATGACGTTCCCCGGCCGGAAAGGAGCACGGGCAAATGGGTGAAGGGATCCGATATGGATCTGGTGGTCATCGTGGATGATCTCTTTCCAAGGGAATTGATGGAGAGAGTCGATGAGCTGATCTATCAGGAAAAACAAAAGGTGCTTATGGCACCCCACCTCCAGGAGGAGATCGACTATGTTGTGAAAGACTTGGTCCGCGTAAGAGAACAGGTCGCATTTGATACCTTCAAGCACATGGTCGCCTGCAAGATTCTTCAGGAGGGAATGCTGCTTTGTGGCAGAGAAGATCTGTTCAAGGCCCTCAAGGTCATGTTGCGGGAGAAGGGGATCACGGAAAGGCTCGCAGGGATGGAAGCCCGGGCTGCAATCCTCAGGAAAGACGCGGAAGACTACCTCCTCAGAGAGGATGCTGAAAGGATCAGGAACGAAGGCATGAGCCTTTTTTATCCAACGGAAGAATCGGAAGAATTCGAGTAGGAAGGATGGCGTGGGACCGGTAGGGTTTTGGAATTATTCCGCCAGCTCGATATCCCGATGGGTGAGGGTGACATCCTTCCTCAGCCCTTTCAGACGGGCAAAAACCTCTTCTGCAACGGTTACCGAGCGATGCCTCCCGCCCGTGCAACCCACTGCAATGGTCAGATAGGACTTGCCCTCCTTTTCATGGAGAGGGATGAGAGTCTCAATGAGGGGGAAGTACTTCTTGAAGAATTCCTGCGTTTCGACCTGTTTCTTCACAAACTGGCCGACTCGCTCATCTCTGCCGTCGAGCTTTCTGAATTCAGGAACGAAGTGC
This sequence comes from Deltaproteobacteria bacterium, assembly GCA_016926135.1. Next base: position 9,088 of record JAFGPH010000314.1, on the reverse strand, counting down.
GGATTCGTAATGAATCGGACGTCTATCACATGGTCTGCATCAAGAGGGATACCGTACTTGTAGCCGAACGACAGAACCGAAATCCGCATCCTTTCGGTTCTGTCGCTCCGGTATGCATATTGAATGATGGCATCCTTGAGTTGGTGCACCGTCAGCGTCGATGTGTCAATGATCTTGTCCGCAAACTCCTTTAAGCTTTTCAATTGGTTCTTTTCAGACCGGATGCTTTCAAGCAGGCTCTTCCCGTTGGAAATTGGATGTTGCCGCCGGGTCTCGCTGTAACGCTTTAGCAGCACCTCCTCAGAGGCCATCAGAAAGACCACCTCCAAATGGTACCCCTCATCACGCAATTGCTGAAAGATCTCCTCATGTCTTTCAGCAAATCCCCTTTCCCTGAGGTCCATGCCCAATGCCAGCTTCTGAATTTCTGATACACCCCATGAGCCGAGCTCAAGAAACTTAGGCAGCAGCAAGACCGGAAGGTTGTCCACGCAAAAAAAGCCTATATCCTCGAGGGCATTGATGGCCGTGCTTTTTCCGGAACCTGAAAGACCCGTAATGACGATGATATTGAGGCTTTTCATCCTGCGAGAATCCTCTCGATCAACGCGGCCAGCTTCCCTGAATCGTGTCGCACGATTCCGCCAACCGTGTCCAGCAAATCGGATGCATAGAGGGTGCGATCGCCCCAGCCCGGCCCGCGATCATCCATCTCAACCAACTCGGCCTTCTCGGACCTGTATTGATCCAGGAGTCTTTCATCGGGCTTTCCGGTATTATAGATGACTCCTTCGACCGGACGCCCGACACACTCCTCAACCTTGAAGACAAAATCGTGGACCGTAAAATGGTCCGTTTCGCCGAACTTGGTCATGATATTGACAACATACAAGATCGTCGCCCTTGTCTCCTTGATCGCTTCCCTGACGCCCGGCACAATAAGGTTGGGAATGATGCTTGTGAACAAGTCACCCGGCCCTATAATGATAAACTCCGCTTGGTGGATCGCCTCAATGACCGGAGGATAGACCGAAACGGAGTTGGCGTGGTGGGGAACCAGAAAGATATCCCGAATTTTTTCACGCCGGGCGACCTGCGGCACGTTGATCGCCGCCTGGCCGTAAACGCGCTCCCCATCGCTCAGTTCGGCAACAAGAGTTGCCTTATCGATGGTAACCGGCAGAATCCTGCCCCTCACGTCAAGGATTTCAACGAGGGCCTGGATACCCGCCGGGAAGCTGCCTGCATAGTCTGAAAGCACGGTGAGGAGCAGGTTTCCCGCATTGTGCCCCTTGAGCCGTATGTCGCTTGTGAACCGCTTGAGCAGGATGGTTCGTGCCACATGATGATACGGGGAAAGGGCCAGGATGCACTTCAGCACATCCCCCGGCGGAAGAATCCCCAACTCATCCCTCAGCCTTCCGGTGCTTCCGCCGCTGTCCGCCATGGATACGACCGCGGTAATCTCAATGCCTTCGAGGTCCCTCAGGCCGGAGAGGAGCGCGAACTGTCCCGTGCCCCCTCCAATGGTCACCAGCTTCTGTTTTTCCCTTTCCATGCCCGGCCCCTGTATCCCTCCCTTTGAAAACCCCCTCGGTATGCCCGGAAGAATCCCGGTCCGTCCCGACAACTATAGGGAAGTGGCCTTTCTTAGTCAATGAAGAAGCCTTCTCAGCCCGCACCAGACCGCCGAGACCCGTTTTTGGGGTAACACATATCGTTTGACAAGGGGATCGGATTCCTCTATGAAAACCTTCAAGTTTTTCGGCAGGAAACCACTCAAGGAGTGCTGCTGCAGGAGATCGGGATTTCCGCTGCGCGTCAGGTCCTGACGGGCGCATCTGATTGCTGCAATCGGCACTCCCTCTGACGGAGGGAACCGTGGATCTGAAACCCAAGGGGTATGAAAAGATCATCCAACTCATCAAGATGGGGGTGGACATCCCCAATCCCCTGAGCCTTGACATCGGCGAAGAAGTCCAGCCGGAGAGAATTTCGGGGCATGGGGTCAAGATCTACCCCGGCTGCCGTATTTACGGGAAGGAGACCCTCATCGCATCCTATGCTCGGATCGGCCACGAAGGCCCGGTAACCATCGAGAGCTGCCAGATCGGCCCCAAGGTCGAACTCAAAGGCGGGTATTTTAAAAAGGCTGTCTTTCTTGAAGGCGCGAGCATGGGGCTCGCCGCCCACGTACGCGAAGGGTGTATCCTAGAGGAACAGTCTGGCGGTGCCCACTGCGTGGGCCTGAAGCAGACCATCCTTTTCCCTTTCGTCACCCTGGGTAGTCTGATCAACTTCTGTGATTGCCTGATGGCTGGAGGCACTAGCCGAAAGGACCACAGCGAAGTAGGCAGTTCCTACATCCATTTCAACTTCACTCCCAGTGGGGAGAAGACCACCCCATCCCTGATCGGTGACGTGCCCCGCGGTGTGATGCTCAATGAGCCACCCATTTTCCTGGGCGGCCAAGGAGGCATGGTCGGCCCGTTGCGATTGGGATACGGGAATGTGGTGGCTGCCGGTACGATTCTGCGCCAGGACTGCAAACAGGAAAATAAATTGATTGTCGGCAAACCCCACCACGGTGCAGTAATCGACTTCAATCCCCGTGCCTATCCCGGCCTGGCACGCATCGTGGAAAACAACTTCCTCTATCTGGCCAATCTGAAGGCCTTGGAGCATTGGTATGTCCTGGTGCGGCAGCCGTTCTTGAGGGGTCAGGAATTCGGCGAACCCATTTACACCGGTTTACTGGACAAACTGACTTTGGCCCGAGAAGAGCGTATCAAGCGGCTCAAGGCCATGGCCGACAAGGTGGCTGATTCACTCAAGCAAACCTCTTCCAAGGGTCCGAGCGGGCCGGGCAGGCGGGAATTCCATGAGAACATCGAAGGAGCCTGTGAGCTGTTCTCAAGGGAAATGTCCGCGGATAAGACGGCCGAGTATCGCGACCGTTTCCTCACCCTGTTCACTGATCACAGGAAGAATGAAGATGGAAGTTACCTGGAGGTGGTGAAACGACTGCCGAAGGCTGTTTCGAAAGAGGGGACGCTTTGGCTTGAGAAGATCATCCTCGATCTTTGCGACCGTGTCGCAACGCTCTTCCCCTCATTGGAGTTGTTCAAGCAAACGATCCGTTAGCTCCATTTCGCCAAGGAGGCAAACCTATGGGCAGACTATTTGGGACAGATGGTATCAGGGGGGAAGCCAACCGCTACCCCATGGACGCCAGCATCGCCTTCTCCGTTGGACAGGCCGTGACCAGTCTGTTCAAAAAGACAGATCACCGGACTCGGGTCGTCATCGGAAAAGACACCCGCATTTCCGGCTATATGCTGGAAAGCTCCATTGAGGCGGGGGTCAGTTCGATGGGTGGCATTTCCTATCTGGTCCGCGTATTGCCGACTCCGGGGATTGCTTTTATCGCCCAGAGCATGCGGGCCGACGCAGGCATTGTGATTTCGGCCTCCCACAACCCTTACGAGGACAACGGCATCAAGATCTTTTCCGGCACCGGTTTCAAGCTGTCCGACCAGCAGGAAGAGACGATTGAAAGCCTTATCCTCGGTGGCAAGCTGCCCGAGATGGTGCCCCCGGCCAAGGACATGGGTCGGGCGTATAGAATGGAAGATGCCCCCGGGCGATACATCGTTTTCTTGAAGAACACATTTCCACGCGACCTCTCCATGGAAGGCATGAAGATCGTCATCGATGCGGCCAATGGTGCCACCTACAGGGTGGCCCCTGCCGCATTCACCGAATTGGGGGCCCAGGTGGAGGTCATCCACAACACTCCCAGCGGCCTCAACATCAACGAGGATTGCGGTTCACAGCATACCCAGGACCTGGAAAGACGGGTGGTGGAGACCGGGGCCGCCGTCGGCCTGGCATTCGATGGCGATGGTGACCGGCTGATTGCCGTGGATGAAAAAGGCCGCACCATCACAGGCGACCAGATCCTGATTGTCTGCGCCAGGGCGCTAAAAGAACAGGGCAGGCTGAAAAACGACCTGCTCGTCAGCACGGTGATGAGCAACCTGGGACTGACCTTCGCCTGCAAGAAATACGGATTCCGGCACCATGCCTCCAAAGTGGGGGATCGCTATGTTCTGGAGGACATGCAGCGCCTGGGCGCGGTGATTGGAGGCGAAGAATCAGGCCATATGATCTTCCTCGATCACCACACAACAGGCGACGGCATCCTTACGGCGTTGCAGTTGATCGCCGCCATGATCCGGAGCGGCAAGCCTCTTTCCGAACTGGCAGGGATGATGGAGATCTTCCCGCAAAAGCTCATCAACGTGGCGGTCAAGAGCAAGCCGGACATTGCCACCGTTCCCCACGTGGTGGACGCGATCAGGCAGGTGGAGGCGGAACTTGGGGAGCGGGGCCGCGTCCTGGTTCGCTACTCAGGCACCCAAAACGCATGCCGGGTGATGGTGGAGGGACCCACCGATGCGCTGACCGAGAAATACTGCAGGCAGATCGCCGATACGGTCAGATCGGCCCTGGGGTGATCTTGGATTTTGCCGGAGAGCTCTTGAGCATAGACCGTGTATCAGGAGGTTCAACATGCCCATCAAAGTGATCATGACACAGGATTTTGACCACATGAGCAGGGTAGCGAGTGATCTGGTCCAAAAGGATATCATTCATGGGTTGCGGCAAAAAGGAGAATATATTCTGGGCCTGGCTACGGGGAGTTCACCCACCGGCCTTTACAAGCGCCTGGCCGAGTCGGCGAACGCGGGCGAATGGGACAGCGGCCGAATCCGGAGTTTTAATCTCGATGAATATGTCGGCCTGCCCGGTCAGAATGCGCAGGAACGCATGATGCATCCCGAGAGCTATTGCTTCTTCATGATCCAGGAATTCTTTGGTCTTCTGAGCCGGAAGTTCAAAGAGTTCAACGTGCCCTATGGTTCGTTGATCGATCAGGAAAAGCTGGGCCTCGAACTCAAGGCGCACCCCGACGATTGGCGCGAAATTGGCAGGGATGCCGGAAGATGGATCCGGATCAAAGCCAGACCTGTGTCCAAATACCTGGCATGGGTCCGAAATGCAGTCCTCGTTGCCTATGCTCAGAGAATCAAGAAGGCCGGAGGAATCGATTTGCACATTATCGGCGTCGGCGGTCGGGGTCATGTGGCCTTTCATGAGGCCGGAATCCCCTTCAAGGACAGCAAGGTTATGTTGGTGAGGCTTGACGACAACACGGTGGCCAACGCAGTAGCGGACGGGCATTTCCCCTCGAAAAAGGATTCCCCGCGATACGCCATCACCATGGGCGCCGAACTGGTCTATCAGGCCAGGAAGGTCATCCTGCTGGCCTCCGGGGAAAGGAAGTCAGAGCCTGTAGCCAAATCCCTGCTGGAGGATCCGACTGCTGACGTGCCCATTTCCTACGGACAGATATACTCGCAGAAAGGCGGTCATCTGATCTACGTGGTAGACAAGACTGCCGGCAGGGAATTACTCGCCAAAAGAAGAATGCTCAGAGGAAAGGGAATCACAATCCAAGACAGACCTTAGTCAAAGATGGCCTCCACGAAATCCGACGGATCAAAGGGCCGGAGGTCGTCGATCCTCTCCCCTATGCCGATAAAGCGGATGGGGATGCGAAGCTGGTGGGATATTCCCACCACGATCCCTCCCTTGGCCGTTCCATCCAGCTTGGTCAGGATGATCCCGGTCACGCCCAGACTTTTGTGAAACATCTCCGCCTGGGAGATGGCATTCTGACCTGTCGTGGCATCCAGAACCAGCCATACCTCGTGGGGCGCACCGGGCAGCTTCTTGCCGGCCACGCGATGGATCTTCTCCATCTCATCCATGAGATTGACCTTGGTATGGAGCCGGCCCGCCGTATCGATCAGAACCACGTCGGTCTTTCGGGCCACGGCCGCCGAGAGGGCGTCAAAGACTACGGCAGAGGGATCGGAACCCTGTTTCTGACTGAGCACTTCAGCCCCTACCCTCTCGCCCCAGACTTGAAGCTGTTCAATGGCAGCCGCCCTGAAGGTATCTGCAGCGACGAAGATCACGCTGCTTCCGGAGCGTCGGAAAAAAGCGCCTGCCTTCCCGATGGTCGTGGTCTTTCCTACGCCGTTGACCCCGATCACCATGATTACCAGGGGCTCTCCCGGCCCGGGCTCCCGGTGCTCCACTTCGGGCACGTTCAGAAAGGCCCGGATCCGCTCCTTCAGTGCCTCCTTCAGCCTCTCGGGTTGATCAAGTTCTTTCCTGGCCACCCGTTCCTGGACAACCCCGATCAACTCCTGCGTTGTGGCCACCCCGAGGTCGGAGGTGAAAAGGATCTCTTCCAGTTCATCCAGGAGATCGCCGGTGATCTCCTTCTTTCCCAGAAGGAGCCGGTCCAGCCGTCCTGCAAAACCCGACCTCGTCTTGGCAAGCCCCTCGCGCAGCCTTGCGAAGAAGCCCTGGTCCTCCTTGTTCTCCTTGTCTCTTTTCTTGAAAAAGCGGAGCACTAGTTTCTCTCGAACCCCTCCAGGTTGACCGACACGATCTTGGAAACCCCCTGCTTTTCCATGGTGACCCCGTAAAGGCGATCCACAATCTCCATGGATCTCCGGTTGTGGGTGACCAGGATGATCTGGGAGTACTTCCGGATCTCCCTCAGCAGGTTGTTGAATCGATCGATGTTGGCCTCGTCCAGTGGTGCGTCCACCTCATCAAGCAGGCAGAAGGGACTTGGCTTGATCAGATAGATGGCGAAGAGGAGGGCCATGGCCACCAAGGCCTTCTCACCCCCCGATAGGAGACCCATGTGGCCCAACCTCTTTCCCGGGGGCCTCACCTCCACGAGCACACCGCCCTCCAGGGGTTTCGATGGGTCGGTCAGCCTGAGTCCGGCCGTCCCTCCGTTGAAGAGGATGGGGAAAACGGTCTTCAATCTCGAGTCCACCTCTTCGAAGGTCTCCATGAATCTCTCCAGAGAGGTCCTGTTGATCCTGCGGATGGCCTCCTGGAGGGAATCGATCGACTTGAGGAGGTCATCCCTCTGCCCGGTCATGAAAACATATCGCTCCTTCAGGCCCTCATGCTCCTGGATCGATGTGAGATTCACCTCTCCCAGCTTTTCCCTCACCATCTTCAGGCGGTCCAGCCTCTCCTTTGTCTCCGTGGGGGAGAAATCCTCCAGAATGTGCTGGAGGTAGATTGCAGGAAGATCCAGGCTGTACTTCTCCTTCACCGTCTCCGCCAGGCTGTTCAACTTGAATCCGATCTCCGAGTGTTCCATGCGAGCCGCATGGATCCTTTCCTTCAGGTCTTCCAGTTCGCCCCGCAAAAGCTCGCCCCGCTGCTCCTCCTCCCGAATGGTCTTTCGGAATTCCTCCCTCTCCCTCTCGGCGCCCTGGACTTCTCCCTGGGCCCTGTCCAAGGCGTGGGCCAGATCGGTCAGTTCCTCCCTCACGCCCTCCTCATATCTCTCACACTCCCCGTGCCTCACCCTTGCACCCAGGACCTCTTCTTCGATCCTCGCGAGACCGGCCCCGGCCTCCCTGGTGAATTGGTCGATCCGGTCCACCTCCCTCAAGAGGCCCTTTTCCTCCTCCCTCGCGAGACCTAGGTTCATTTTCACCCTGGCCAGTTCGTCGCGGAAACGCTCGTACTCCTCTTCACTCTCCCTCAGTTCCCGCTCCTTTTCGGAAAGGTAGGCGTCCTCCTCTTTTCTTCGCTCCCTGCAGTGCTCCAGCTCGGCCTCGATCTTCGTCAGGGCATCCTTCTGCCTGCTCTGTTCCCTGTCTCTCTGTTCCAGGTCCTCACGGATCCGCTGAGACAGCCTCTCCAGTTGGTCCAGTTCGTGACTGAGCTGGAAGATCACCTTGTCCAGTTCGTTGATCTGCTCCTGGCAGGTCCACCTCTCCTCCGCAAGGGCCGAGAGGGACCTCTTCCTCTCCTCCACCTCGTCCCCCATTTTCTGCAGCTCCGCCCTAACGGCCTCGACCCTCTTCCTGGAACCTGCCACCTCCTGCTCCAGTTCCTTGATCTCCCGCTTCCTTGCCAGGATACCATGGGATGTATGAGCCAGCTTTCCGCCGCTGATGATGCCGCTCGGATCGATCATATCCCCTTCAGGGGTCACCAGGCACTGGTTCTTGCCGTTCTGCCTCCACGCCGATATGGCCTGATCCAGGTTTTCCACCAGGGCCGCGTCGCCCAGCAGCAGGTCCAGCAGAGACCTATATTCCTCGGGGCTCTCCACAAGGTTTCGCAGGAGGGGGTAGCCGTTCTCCTTCATTCCCCCTGCGCCACCGCTGAGATCCCTCAGGGGGATAAAGGTGCTTCTGCCCCTGGCCCTTATTTTCAGGTAATCCACCGCCTCCTTGCCGTCCTCCTGCCTTTCCACGATGATGGACTGAAGCCTGTCGGCCAGCACAGCTTCTACGGCCTGCTCGAACCTGGGATCCACCTGAAGGATGTCCGCCACCAGCCCGACGATGTGGCCGTCCTTCTTCGGCCCCAGGTCTTCCGCCTTCATGATGGTGCGGACGCCGATCTTATACCCCTCAAAATTCTCACTGAGGGTCTTCAAACCGGTCAATCGCGACTGGCTGGCGTTGAGGGCGCCATCCAGGGACAGGAGATCCCTTTCCGCAGTCTTCTTCCGCTCCTCGATCTCCCTGCTCCGTTCCTGCTCCCCTGAGAGTTCGCCTTCAATCTCCTTGAGCTTCAGGGCCAGGGCCTCCCTCACCTGGGTCTTCTTCTCAGAAACCTTGACCAGGCCCTCGATCCGAACCGCCAGGTCCTCTCCTTCCTTTTCGAGCCTTGCCCGTGCGTCCGTGATCTCGCCCAGCCGTTTGTGAACATAGCCCGATTCCTGGGAGAGGCTCATCTCCTTGGAGATGCCCGCGTTCACCCTTGTCCTGGCCTCTTCGTACACCTCCTTCACCTGATGCAGGAACTCCTGCCGGGCCTTCACCCTCTTCTCCACCAGGGACCACTCGTCCTCCATTTGCAGGGCCCTCTTCCTCACGACCCCTATCTTGTGAAGGAGGTCTTCCTTTTCATGGCCCAGATCCTGAAGCCGATTCCCGAGTTCCTGCTTCTCCCGTTCCAGGCG
>JAFGPH010000313.1 GCA_016926135.1 Deltaproteobacteria bacterium | reverse complement strand
GCTCGTCGTGAAGGTAGGCGGAGGGGCCACTCCGCTCATAAGGAGGCCCTTTGACCCTTGCCTCCTCACAGACGGCACATCGGCAAAGCGGCTTGGGAATGACCATGCACCCCCCGGAACCGAGAATGGTGAGGCGCATCTAGTGTCCTGTCCCAGAAATACCTGTACAAATCCCAGGTGATCGAGAGGCCACCCTGGGGGTGGTCGTACAGGCCGCAACAATTGCACCGATGTGTATAAGACGGGACCCGGTTCTGCGTTTTTCACAGGCAGCCCCAGGCTGCGACACCAGAAACGGGTAAAGCTCTGTCCCTGCAACGGTAAAAATTTCGATACTGCGGGGCGGTAACCGGCACTGGATAAAGATCAGTTGCGGCTCTGTGAGACCACCCCCAGGGCAGCCTTTGGTGGCGGATGGTTCCATGGGCGGCCTCAGAATATGTTAAGGTATTTCTGGGACACGACACTAGCTCCAGGGAAAGGGGCTCTTGGATACAGGCAGCAGGTTCCCACTCTCGTATCGGCCATAACGGAAGGGCTCGAGCAGGAGCTGTTTCTGCCCCAGGATCTCCTTGGCCACCAGCAGCCCCACCCCGATCATCTTGTAACCGTGGCTGGAGTCGGCGATGAGATAGCAGTTCTGTCGCATCACGTCAAAAACGGGGAAGTTGTCCGGGCTGAAGACACCCAGGCCCCCTGACGGTTCATCCCTGTAACGCTGGTACTGCGTTTCATAGCGCTTCTGGCAGTGGGCCAGGGCCGAGGTCCACATGTGGGCGAAATCGGGGCCCACCACAAAGTCGGGGGAATCGATACCGTATGGGTCCACCGCTACCTCGTCCGTTTCCACCGACCATGGCATGCTGCCGCCCTGGATGCCCCGGAAGTGAAAATCCGGTTTGTAATAGATACCCCACATTTTTTCTGTAATGAGGGAGCCGTCTTCGATGGAACGGAGGGGGGCGTCCGTATCCACATGAATGACCGGGGGCATCTTGCCGTGGTTGTTCAGGCCGAAGGTCGGCGCGACCCCCAGCGTACCCTCCTGCAGGCACATGTAGGTCCACATCTTGATCTGCTCATGCACCTTTCCGTCCCGGTCCTTGACGTCGATCTCGGCAGGAAGCCCGAGCATCTCCCAGAAATGGTTCACCCACGGCCCTGCCCCTATGATGACGTAGTCGCACGCGATAGGGCCCCTGGATGTCTCTACGGCGGTGATGCAGCCGCGGATATCGAATCCGGTTACCTCCACGCCGGAGAGGATCCGCACGCCTTCATGTTCGGCCTTGTCCGCGAGGCGGTAGAGGGCCCTCGTGTTCTGTGCATAGCCGCCGCTCTTTTCGTGAAGAATGGAGGTGATGTTCTGGGCCTGCCAGTCCTCGAAGACCTTCTGCCTCATGTATTTCAAGCAGTCTTCTTCCCCTTCGATGAATTCCGATTCGTAGTGGATTTCTTTCTGGCGCCCGTAGATCTCGGCCACGTCCGCGTGCATGCACTCGGGGGAGATCTGCATGTATCCGACAGGGAGATATCCGTAGCCCTCGGCATCCTCCTCCCAGTGGTGAACGCTGTGGGCGATCAACTCCTGCATGCCTGTCTGGTAATAGTTGTTCCGGATCACGCCGCAGGCGATGCCGGATGCGCCTGCGCCTATGGCGCCCTTGTCCACAACGAGGATATCCTTGCCCGAGCCGAGGTTCCTGGTTCTGAGCTCCTTGGCCAGGTGCCAGGCCGTGCTCAAACCGTGGATGCCCGCGCCGATGACGACGTATTTGGAATAGGTAGGAAAAGACATGATCGACCTCCTTCAGGGTATAAGTTTGCGGGCGGAGCAGGCCTCACGGTGACGAGTCGCCCGGGAGCGAACCCGGCAAGACGTCATGCGGCCCTGCTCTCTGGTTGTTTCCTTTCTTCGTCGTGTTCGTGTTTCAGATCTCCGTCCACCGTGCCTCGCACGCGCTCCCGTTCTTCGGTGAAATCAAAGCCCGTCCAGATCCCGATGGAACCCAGAATGGAGTCCTGTGGGTGGAACCTGCGGAAGATCTTGAAATAGTAGGCCGCCTCCCTGCTGTTGATGGTGGCCTTGGGGTTTTCCTCCTTGATCCGCTGGTACTCTTCCTCGCTCATTTCCTGCTGGGCCAGCCTCTCCCCCAGGCTCTCGCACCCGGCGCCCTGGGTGTATTGCACCTTGTAACGCCAGAGGATTTCGTCAGGCAGGTAGTGGGTTCCCTCGAAGGCCTTGCGGAGGATCCACTTCTCGATCTTTGCCCCATGGTGTTCACGGATCTTGAGTGCAGGAGGGATCTTCATGGAAAGATCCACCATGGCCACGTCCAGGAAGGGGACCCTCAGTTCGAGACTGAAGAGCATGCCCATCCGGTCGGCCCGCTGGAGATTGATGTTGTGGAGATTCCCGATGCAACGCCTGGCTTCCAGGTTGAGCTTGTCCACGGGAAAGTGCTTCATGTAGTGATACCCGGTGAAGAGCTCGTCCGCCCCCTCGCCGGTCAGAACCACCGTGACGTAATCGGCGGCCAGCTTGCACGTGAAATAGCAGGGCACGGCACAACGCACGAGGGAGGGGTCATAGCTCTCCAGCTCCCTGATCACGACGGGCAGGGCTTCATAGTACTCGTCTTCCGTGAAGATCAGCTCGTGATGATTGGAGCCGATATGCCGCGCCGC
>JAFGPH010000312.1 GCA_016926135.1 Deltaproteobacteria bacterium | reverse complement strand
GGAACAAGGCACTGGACCCGATGTCACTCGCTTGCATGTGCCTACGGCACCCGCAAGCTTCGTTCCACGGGTCAGCGCCGCGATTCGGCGATCAAAAGATAGGCATTTATGTGAAGGACTTGAAATTGTGATATAATTAGCAGCGAATCGAAAACGCCGGATCTTGGAGATTAAAATATGAAACAATTTAAAATAGTTGTCGAAAAGCATCCTGATACATATGTCGCCTACCCGCTGGGATTGAAGGGGGTGGTAGTCGGGCAAGGCGACTCCTATGAGGCAGCCCTTGAGGATGTGAAATCGGCCATCAAGTTTCATATCGACACGTTCGGTCTTGATGAAATCGATTCTGACCCCCCTGTTCTCGAAGCTTTCATTGCCGAAGCCGGGGTGGCTGTTTAATGCCAAAATTCCCTTCAGATGCCCCTACCCGAAAGGTAATTGGCGCTCTGGAGCAGCTGGGCTTTCGTTTAATTCGTGAGGAGAATCACATTGCGATGCTGAGGGAAAATCCAGATGGCACACGCACTCCTCTCACGATCCCAAATCATCCAACAATAAAACGCTCCACTTTACGCACGATTCTCACTCAGTCCAAGATTTCAAGAGATGATTTCTTAAAGGTCTATTATTCCTGAGAGGGTTTGCGGTCAGCGCATTCGCCGAACATATCGCTCCACCGGATCGCCGATAAAAATCGGCTCCCGGTGAGCTCTTCGTTAGGGCACAATAAAAAACGCCGGAGGAGCGATGGACTTCAGTTTTTCTGACTTTGCGGAAATAGAGTTTCCTCAAGAGACGGAAATCGTTTACGTTCTCTTTTTCTCCGACGATGAGAACTGCCTCGAAGTACCATTATACGTGGGAGAGAGTTCACGAGCAATAGGACGCTTCGGAGACTACATCTCGGCAAAGTTCTCTGCTCCTACCGATTTCAAGGTAGGCGAGGCTGTGCGCTATCTCAAAGGTCGTGGATTCAAGGTCAGGATCAAGTACAAGGAATCCGAAGATCGGAAAAGCGAAGAAAGAAAGATTATCAGCATTTTGCAGAAGAAATCACGATTACTCAATGAGCTTGAAGGATTCAGCCTCACTGTATCAAACGAGGACGCTGAAAGGGCGAGGCTTCACGCTTTCTTGAAAATTGTGACACAAGAAAGAGGAATTAGAAATGAGCGTAGCAGTCCAGACCCGTGGCAGGAAGAAACCAAGACGGGTATGGTGCTTCCTGCCGAGGAAAGACATGTGAATCAGACCGGGAAGTCATTTTCGGCAGAGGCTGGCAAGCGGAACCGAACCTTTGTTGAAGGCCGCGTCACAAGCCAAGGCATTTACAAAACCGATAAGAAAGACATGTGCGAACTTTCCATCAATAAGGATAGTTCTGATTCTCTGCCTCATGAACGCGGACGGAAGATGCCTGTTCGGCTGGCTATCGGAGATGTGACTTACGAAGCGGGCGTTCACGAAACCGAAGAAGGAGTGGTGTGGTTGTCTTCTGTGCTATGGACGGGCGCTGGACGAGAAAAGGCAAGGCTTGTGGATGCCTTGGAGGAGATTGGATTAAGAAAGGGCGACAGGATCACTCTCAAGAAGAATGCGGATGGAGTCTTTGTGTTAAGCGGAAGCGAGCGGCCCTAACCCGGCGCTGCACCGGATCGCGTGCCTTCGGCCCGCTCCCGTTTTTACGTTGGCGTATTGATTTTACCGAAGAAGACGAAGAGCAATAATTGCAAAGGAGTGTTCTCATGACAGCGAAACAGATGATAATTGAAGCCGTCGAAGATCTTCCTAATGACGCGACGATCGAAGATGCCATGGAACGCCTTCTCTTCCTGGCCAAAGTCGAGAGGGGACTCAGGGAGGCCGAAGCCGGAAAGACCATCTCACATTTGGAAGTCAAAGAAAGGATGGCCGAATGGCTGAAGTAAGATGGACGCCACAGGCGGCTGATGACCTGGAGGCAATCACGAACTTCATTGCAGCGGATTCCCCTCAATACGCCAAGCTTTTCGCGATGGACATCCTTGTGGCCGCCGAACGTCTGGCAGGCTTCCCGAACTCCGGCAGAGTCGTTCCTGAGTTGAAGGATCCAGCGATTCGGGAGATTCTCCTTGGCAGCTATCGGATTGTTTACCGGGTCAAGGTCAACTTGGCCGAAGTCCTGACGGTTTACCACGGTGCACGTTTGCTTGATCCGTCGAAGTTGCCCTGATTTCGCCAACAAGCGGTTGAAGATGGATCGGCAAATGCGCTACGCTTCTTTGCCGCCCCCTTAACCGCAGCGATTATGGGAGAGGGCAATCTGGAGGACCATTATTTATGGAAGAAATTCCACGTCTTGATAAGAAGAAGGTAAACGTCACCACCCTGGATGATATCGGGGAGGAAAAGAAGTATTGGCTTTCAAAGAGCGCGTTGGAGCGAATCGAAGCTATCGAGATAAACAGAAGGATGATTTATGGCCAAGATCGACTTGCATCCAGACTTCAAAGATTTCTTGAAATTGCTGAACTCTCATGATGTTCGGTACATGCTGGTGGGGGGGTATGCCGTCGGCTACCACGGATATCCACGAGCAACCGGGGATATGGACATATGGATTGAAACGAGCGAATCCAATTCCAAAAAACTCGCCTCTGTCTTTACTGAGTTTGGAATGCCAAGTGATACGATTAATGAAAGCTTGTTCCTTGAAAAAGACAAAGTAATTCGCATGGGCGTTCCACCCGTTCGAATAGAGGTGATCACAGGCGCATCTGGTGTGGATTTCAACCAGTGTTTTTCCAAACGAGATGTCATCGAAATTGATGGAATACTCATAAACTTCATTTCGCTTCAGGATCTGAAGAAGAACAAGCGCGCCGCTGGTAGACACAAGGATTTGGAGGATCTCGAGCATTTGCCATAACATGTAGCTCAAGTCGCACGCGGCAAAAAGCCGCCGCGCCACTTAGCTTTTCGTTAGAGGCCGAAATGAGAAGCAAAGTAGCAATCGTATATCTACTGCTGATGCTCTCGACTTCACCCGCTTATGCGCACGGGGAACAGGTCTTGTTTGTCCCCGTGTGTCAATTGTCAGCGCTGGTGGCTATGATCCTGCTCACTACTCGCGCATTTCGTACTCTGGCGCCGTTTCGTCGATGGCTAAGTGTTGTATTGGCGGCGCTGATTTGCGTACCGATTTGGCATGTTCCAGGCAATTACTTTCCGGAGATCCTTAGGTATAGCGGGTGGGGCAACTTTGTCATCGGTCTATTTCCTCCACTCCTTGTTGGTGGAGTTGCCATTTGTGCTATGTGGTATACAAAACCGGCCTCTAAATCGGGTAAAGACGAGCTTTAAACTTCCCCTCCCCACACCATCACGCCCCCCGGTGAGCCGGGATCTTCGACGTGCCGGGGGTACACATCGGGGTGAACAAGCATGCGCGGGAATGACGCCACGCACCTTTCACCCCGGTCGTTGACCTCAATACCTCGATACCTGCCTCGATACCTAGCCTTGACAAAATGCCTCTCGGGATGTACAATTGAATGTACATTTTAGGAGGTATAGAGATGAAAACTATTGCCTTCACCGATTTCCGCAAAAGGGCTTCCGATTTCATAACTGAGGTGGAACACGGAGAGACACTTGTCCTTCTCCGACGCGGGAAGCCTGTGGCTGAAGTAGTTCCATTTTCTGAAAGGCCCCGAGGGACCCCTGCATGGAAGCAACCGGGAATCCGGTTGCGTGTCCGAGGAAGCGACTTATCGTCTGCTATCCTGGAGGAACGTGAGACGGCTGAATGAAACTGGCAGTTGATTCATCTTCCTTTGCCAAAAGGTATGTGCAAGAGGCTGGCAGCGATGAAATGGATCGCTTTTTGGAGAGCGCTTCTGAGTTGGCCTTTTGCGTTATATTGGTCCCTGAAATCGTTTCTGGCCTCAACCGGCGTCTGAGAGAGCGCATTTTGACTAACGCTGAGTATCGGGCGGCAAGAAAGCAGTTGTTGGATGATGTCCGGGACGCGACTGTGCTACAGATCACCCCTTCAGTGGTCTCGCGTTCGGTAAAGCTCTTGGAGAGTAATGTCTTGCGCGCACCGGACGCTGTGCATGTCGCCTGTGCTCTCGAGTGGCAGTCGGATCTGTTTGTTACCTCAGACAGAAGGCAGTTTATCGCCGCCTTGAATACAGGTCTTCGTACCGAATATCTTGGCCAATCGGGTAAAGGGGAGGCTTGAACTCCCCCTCCCCACACCATCCGCCGTCGCCGAGGCTTCCGCCGCCGCTGAAAGCTATGGAGGACAAGATGGCGGGACTCGCCTGAGTTCCTTCTTCCCCTTCCAACCGTTTGATATTCGATTCCTCATCGTGTTATCATGCCGCAAAATGAGTGATCAGAGAGGCAGCATGGGAGGATCTCGGATGAAACGAGCCTACAGGATACAGCGAAGACTGATGGAGAAGATTGCCAAGCTCGAACGGGAAGGCATCGAGCGAGATACGTCCTTGGACTGGGAAAGGATTCACATGGTAGGCTGCGCCAGGAACGGCTACTTTCTCGCCCAGAAACGTAAGGTCGATGCTGAACTGGCCGTGCTGGCCTGTTCCGTGCACGACTATGGAAGAATCGTGACCGGAAAGCAAGACAACCACGCTGCTGCGGGGTTTGAACCATTGAAGGTCTTCTTGGCAGAGTGCGACTATCTTGACGCGGACGAAATCGACCTGATCGCTGTGGCGGCAAAAAACCATAGCAACAAAGGAGCGGTGGGAACCCCGTTGGATGAGGCGGTAAAGGATGCAGATGTTCTGGACTGCTACCAGTATGGCATCCCGCTGAGAAAAGCAGAGCATCAAAGGCGGCTCAAATCCTTATTGATCGAGATGGAGCTTTGAGACGAAACCCTGCATCGATTCCGGGGCCGGCATGAAAACCGTCCAGGAATACATCGACGAAACCCCGATCTGGCGGGACGGAACGAGCGTTTCCTCCGCCCCCATGACGACCATGCAGTGGTGGATCTGGACACTGGCCACGGCAGGAAAGTTTTTTGAAGGCCTGATGGTCTTCATGACCGGTGTGGCCCTTCCACTGATCGTGGAGGAGTTTCATCTGGATGCCATGGAGAAAGGGGCCGTGGGGGCGGCGCCGCTCTTCGGGATCCTCATAGGCGCCACCGCCCTGGGAGGACTCTCCGACCGTGTTGGCAGGAAGCGGATGTTCATCGTCGAAATGATCCTCTTTGCACTCAGTCTGCTGCTGCTGGTTTTCAGTCCCGATTACCCATGGCTTCTCGTTTTTCTTTTTATCATGGGGGCGTCTCTGGGTTGTGACTATCCCACGGCCCACATGGTGATCTCAGAGAGTATTCCCAGCGTCGCACGGGGGAAACTGGTTCTGAGCGCCTTCGGGTTCCAGGCGGTCGGGGCCCTGGTCGGGACGGGAGTGGGATACCTGATCCTGTACGAAAATCCCGATATCGGCGCATGGCGCTGGATGTACGCCACCGGGGTCATTCCCGCAATCCTGGTTGTCTTCGCGCGTTGCCATATCCCCGACAGCGGGCACTGGCTGGTTTCCCGAGGCAGGACCGACGAGGCGGAGCGGGAGCTGGAACGGCTCCTTGCCCGGCGTCCTCCGTATCCACAGAGGGTCAAGCTGGCGGCTTCATCGTCGGATAAGCGTTCGGCGAAGGGCGAACATGCTGTGGCGGGGGGCTTCGGCCTGCTCTTCTCGCGGCGGTTTGTCCGGGCGACCGTTTTTGCCTCCGTTCCCTGGTTTCTCCAGGATCTGGGGACTTACGGTATCGGCATCTTCACGCCGACCATCCTCGCCTCTGTTATCGGCACCGAGACCGCCCACGTCCATAACATTGCCAGCCTCATCCATACCGATATGCTTGCGGCAAAGGGGGCGGCTTTCATAGACGTCCTTCTGTTGGTCGGCATTGTGTGCGCCGTTCTGCTCGCCGACAGGGTGGGGCGGATACGGTTGCAGGTGCTCGGTTTTGTCGGCTGTGCCGCCGGTCTCTTTCTTGCCTCCCTGTCGGTCGGCGCCGAGGCGGGTACGAGACTGTTCTTCATCTTTGCCGGGTTCATGCTCTTCAGCTTCATGACCAACCTGGGACCCAATGCCATGACCTATCTGATCGCCGGAGAGGTGTTCCCCACGCATGTTCGCGGGAAGGGCGCCGGTTTTGCCGCATCCTTTGCCAAGATCGGTGCGGTCCTGACGGCCTTTCTTTTTCCCCTGCTGCTGCGAAGCATTGGCACGGAGGCGCTTTTGTACGGCCTCGTGGGGACATCGCTGCTGGGTGCCTTGGTCACCTGGGTCTTTCGCATCGAGACAACAGGGGTCAATCTGGAAAAGATTGGATTGGATGAGCCGGGTGTTCACAATTCACTCTTCGCCTGAGAAGGGAGTTTGTGCATGGATAACTATGTTCAGCGGACGTGCGAAACTCGAGCCGCTCGACAATGAGCGCTACCCAGGCATGCGATGGACAACAGTGCGGGATGTCCTCACGGCACGCTAATGTCGTGTAACAGAAATACCTTAATATATTCTAAGGCCACCTATGGAACCGTCCGCCGCCCAAGGGCCGCCCAAGGGGTGGTCTCTCGATCACCTGAAATTTGCACAGGTATTTCTGTTACACGACACTAAGGACCTGTTCTCCCAACCACAATGAGAGTGTTTCTCCTAACGAATGTCAGGATCGTGCATCGGATGGGATTATCCGCAGAACGAGACTAGATAGCGAGCGTCAGGCCTTCCCTTGCCCAGAACACCTCCACGCGCTGCTCCTGGGACCAGTACCTGAACCTATTCCGGGCCCACAAGTCATCCAGGAATTTGTCCGAATGCTGGGGGTCGTGGTGAAAAACCGCCAATCGTTTCACCCGGGAACGGGCTGCCACCTCGAGCACCACGGGAATGGACGAATGCCCCCATCCCACCTTGTGGGGATACTCCTCCTCGGTGTACTGCCCGTCCGCAATGAGCAGATCCGCATCGCGAATGAAATCCAGGTAGCTCTCCCTCAGATCTTCCCGTTCGGCTTTTTCGCCCCCGGGGGAAAACATGGCGTCCAGCTCCACGTCCGTGGCATACACCACCTTCTTCTGGTCAATGCCCAGCCGGTAGCGCACGGAACCTCCGGGATGGGTGACCTGCTCCTGCCAGTCCACGATGATCGGTCCCAGGCGGATCACGTTCTCGGAAATCTCCTGGATGCGGATTTCAGCGGCGAATTCCGCCATGGAAACGGGAAAATAGTCGGAATCCATCTGGCCCTTCAGGATGGAGGCGAGAAAACGTTCCTTTTTGGGGCTGCCATAGATGGTGAGATTCACATCCTTGATGTAGGCCGGGTTGAAAAAGGGAAGGCCCTGTATATGGTCCCAATGGGTGTGGCTGAGGAAAAGGTGGACGGGGGGCTTCTCCTCATTATGGGAGAGCTCATCCATGAGTTCGATGCCCAGATTGCGGATCCCGGTACCCGCATCCAGAATAATCGTCGTCTCCTGGCAGCGGACGGAAACGCAGGGGGTGTTGCCTCCGTACTTCTCGGTGGATCGCCCCGGCGTGGAAATGGAACCACGTGTTCCCCAGAAGGTCACGTAGGCTTTGATATCATCGACAGGCATCACGTCTTTTGGAAGCCCTTCTCTTCATTGAAAATGATCTTCACACCGCCAATCTCGATGTGGTCGCTGTTCCGCAAGGCACACTTGACCACCCGTATTCCGTTGACATAGGTGCCGTTCGTGCTGTCCAGATCTTCGATGTGGTATTCGTCATTTCTGTAGAAGATGCGGGCGTGTTTCCGGGAGACATTCTCCACCAAAACCTGGATGCCGCATTCCGAGCTCCTGCCTACCAGCACTTCCCCTTCTTCCAGTTCGTATGCCCGGCTGCTCTCATCGGGGGCGACCACCTCCAGGTAGGCACGCTGCTTGAGATGCACTTCCCCCACAAAGGTACTTCGAGAGATTTCGACGGTGGTGGAGTAACCGTAATCCTCTTCTTCAAACGAGGACTTGTCGCGGTTACCGAATGTGGTGGTTTTGTCGCTGCTTTTACCCATGGCGAATCTTATTTCTCGACCTGCGAGCAGCCCTTGGGATGCGCGAAGGGGATGGGATTCGAACTCAGACGGAGGCATCCTGTTAGAGTTGCGCCGAATATAGCCCTTTCCGCGAGAAGAGTCAACCTGAAGGATCAGGGCCTCCGTGAGATTGACATCCGGGCAGGGTTGTCCCTATAATCAGAGGGTTTCAAACTTGACGGCTTCGTAAACGCCTATGACAGTGAAAATTTGTCGCCCCCGCGCATGAAAATCTCCCTCGATCCCCCTTTACAAAAGGGGGAAGCTGAAGAAAGGGGCGAACAAAGGGCCCCCCCTTGGCAAAGGGGAGCCAGGGGGGATTTTCACGGCAAAAATCCATCTTCTTTGTTGCGGCCGACGGCCTGCATGAGGGAAACATCATGTACGTCCTGGTCACAGGGGGTTGCGGTTTCATCGGCAGCAATTTCGTACGGTTCATCCTGGGAACCAGAGAGGACATCAGGGTCATCAACGTCGACAAATTAACCTATGCCGGCAACCTGACCAATCTCGCCGATGTGGAGAAGACATACGGGGAGCGCTACCGGTTCGTCAAAGGGGATATCTGTGACAAAGCCCTGATCAGGGACCTCTTCGACAAGTTTGACATCGCCCGGGTCGTTCATTTCGCCGCCGAATCCCATGTAGACCGGAGTATTCTGGGGCCTGAGGCGTTCATACGCACCAATATTTTGGGCACCTTCACCCTTCTCGAGGCGGCCCGGAACAGGTGGGTTGCGGAAGGCAAAGGAGACCTGGGAGAAAACAGGTTCCTCCATGTTTCCACTGACGAGGTGTTCGGGTCGCTGGGTGATTCAGGCCACTTCACGGAGAAATCCACATACGACCCCTCCAGCCCGTATTCAGCCAGCAAGGCCTCCTCGGACCACCTCGTGAGGGCCTATTTTCAAACCTATGGTCTCCAGACCGTGATTACCCACTCCTCCAACAATTACGGGCCATATCAGTTCCCTGAGAAACTGATCCCCCTGATGATCCACAACGCGAGGAACGGCCAGGAACTCCCTGTCTACGGGGACGGTGGCAATGTCCGCGACTGGCTTTACGTGGAAGATCACTGCAGTGCCCTCCTGACGGCACTGGAAAAGGGCACCCCCGGCGAGCGCTACAATATTGGAGGCCGGGCCGAGAAGCGCAACAGCGAGGTCGTCCGTTTGATCTGCGACGAGCTGGATCGCAAAATCGGTCCCGACCGTGAAGGTCCCCGAACCCGCCTGATCCGTTTTGTGCTCGACAGGCCGGGACACGATCGGAGGTATGCCCTGGACATATCGAAGATCCGCAGGGAATTGGGCTGGGAGCCCTCGATCCCCTTCGAGGAAGGGATTCGACGGACCATTGACTGGTACATCAACAATACCCTATGGGTGGAACAGGTTCTGGACGGGAGCTACAGGGAATACTATGAAAAGCAATACGGCAACAGGCTCGCACGGTCTTGAGGAGGGAACCAGGGGAATCGTTCTGGCCGGCGGCTATGCCACCCGCCTCTATCCGGTTACCAAGACCGTTTCCAAACAACTGCTGCCCATCTATGACAAACCCATGATCTATTACCCCCTTTCCGTGCTCCTGCTGGCGGGGATCCGGGAAATCCTCATTATCTCCACCCCCACCGATTTGCCCCTCTTCCGGAAGCTTCTGGGCAGCGGTGAGCAACTGGGCATTTCCTTCCGTTACGTGGAACAGCCCCGGCCTGAGGGGCTGGCCCAGGCCTTCATCATCGGAAGGGAGTTCATCGCCGGCCATCCCTGCTGCCTGATCCTGGGGGACAACATCTTTTACGGGGACGGCATGAGCGACAGCCTGAAGAGGTCCGCAAGCTCCGAAGAGGGGGCGACCATCTTCGGCTACTGGGTCAGCAATCCGGAAAGATACGGCGTGGTCGTGTTCGACAGAGAGGGAAAGCCGACGGACATCGTGGAGAAGCCGAAGACCTTCCTCTCCAACTGGGCCGTGACGGGGCTCTACTTCTACGATCGGCACGTATCGGATATCGCCGCCGATCTGAGACCTTCCGCCAGGGGGGAGTACGAGATCACAGACCTCAACCGGGCCTACCTCAGGATGGGCCGGCTAAACGTGGAGAAGCTGGGGAGAGGCATAGCATGGCTGGACACAGGGACCCATGAGTCCTTTGCCCAGGCCACCATCTTTATCCAGACCATTGAACAGCGCCAGGGTCTCAAGATCGCCTGTCTCGAGGAGATCGCTTACCGCATGGGCTACATCTCCAGGGAAAGACTGCAGAAGCATGCCGAAACCATGAAAAACAGCAGCTACGGCGAGTACCTCTCCAAGCTCCTAGGGGAAGAGGGGTTCTAAGGAGATGAAGTTCACCCCCTCCCCCACCCTCCCCGATATCGTCGTGATCGAGCCCCAGGTCTTTCAGGACGGCCGCGGCTTTTTCACGGAAATGTACCACCGGGAAAAATTCGTCAAGGGCGGGATAGCCGACACCTTCGTGCAGGATAACCGATCCCGGTCGTGCCGCGGTACCCTGCGGGGGCTGCATTACCAGATCCGCAAACCCCAGGCAAAACTGGTCTGGGTCCTCCAGGGGGAAATCTTCGACGTTGCGGTAGACATAAGAAGGAATTCTCCCACTTTCGGCAGATGGGCAAGTATCGTGCTCTCCGACCGGGAAAAAAAGGGAGTCTACATCCCGCCGGAGTTCGCCCACGGCTTTTACGTGCTCAGTGAGGAGGCGGAGGTCTTTTACAAATGTTCGGATCTCTACGCCCCGGGATTCGATCGGGGCATCCGGTGGGATGATCCGGACCTGTCGATTCCCTGGCCAACCCTGGACCCGATCCTCTCCGAAAAAGACAGGTCCTCCCCCTTCCTTAGGGAGGCTGAGCTTCCGGAGTGAAGATCCCTCTCTGACGGAAGGAAAGCACACCCTATGGCGAGGCAGGTCTTTCAATCCAAGGTGGGGTTTAAAACCATCCTCCAGGTCCTGGGACTTCTCACCCTGTTCACCCTGACACAATGGAATTCTCTTGACGGACCGTTTGAACGCGATGAGGGGGAGTACTCCTATGCCGCCTGGATCATGAAGGAGGGCCTCGTGCCTTACAGAGACTCCTTCATGCAGAAACCCCCCATGATCATTTACACGTACCGGCTCGCCCAGATTCTCTCGGACCAGGCCTTCTGGCCCCCCAGGCTCCTGGGATCGTTCTCGGTGCTTCTGACCGCGATCCTCGTGGGGTTCATCGCTCGGAAGGAATACGGACCCACGGCCGGCTGGATCAGCGTGTGGATTTTCCTGCCCATGTGGTGCCTGCCACACCTACTCCCTTTCGCCGCCAACACCGAGAAGTTCATGATCCTCCCCATGATGGCCGCTCTTTCCATCTACATCTTTTTCGGCCGTCGCGCATCCGGGTGGACGTGGTTTGCTGCCGGTGCCTGCGCCACCCTGTCGTTGCTCTATAAGCCCATCGTCTTGCCGGTTCTGCTTTTCATTTTCGGCGTCTGGGCCTGGGAAAGCCGGAGATCCGACCCCAAGGCCGCGGGAACCCTCAAGAGACTGCTCTTTGCCCTAGCCGGTGCCGTGGCTGTAACCGGCGTGACCTTGCTCCATTTTCTGCTTCAGGGGGCTTTGGATGACCTCTGGGAGAGCTGTGTGACCTTCAACCGAGCCTATGCCGAAGCCCTCACCTGGGGTCCCGAGTACTTCCTCCGGAAGATAAAAATATTGATCCGGTTCTGGTGGGTGCTCTTCCTGCTTCTTCTGTGGTTTGTGATTCGAAGGCCGGGCCGATGGTGGTTTCACCTGTGTCTATTTCTCCTGGCCGTTGTTTCGGCCTACAAGGACCCCAACGGCCATTACTACCTCATGATCCTGCCCTTCTGGGCCTTGATCGGCGCGGGGGCGATCGTGAGCCTGCTCCAGGCAGCCGAAAAGAGACCTCCCGCTGAGAGGACGCTCTTCGCTGTGGTCACGGTCCTTCTCGTGGACCTGCTTCTCTGCTGGCCCGTACGGCACCAGTTCATCATGTCGCCCCTCGAACTCTCCCTTCGGACCTATGGGCGTGAGACGCCCTTCCAGGAATCACCCTTCGTGGCCGGGCGCGTCGCAGCCATGACCCGCCCCGAGGACCTCGTCTTCGTAGCAGGATCCGAGCCCCAGATCCTCTACTACGCGAAGCGGAAGAGCCCAACCAGGTTCGTGATCATGTACCCCCTCATGCTTCCCTCACCCTACGCCGAAAAGTATCAAAGGGAAACCCTCCAGGCGATCCAGGCCCGGCCTCCCAAGGTCATCGTCCTGACCAACAGCCCTTACTCCTGGTTCAGCAGCCCGAGGTCTCCCACCGTGCTCATCCCTTTTCTGAATTCACTGTTCCAGTCCGGGACGTATCAGCTTGAAGCCGGCTTCCTGTGGGAACATGGTGAGGCGACATGGGTGGAGTCCATCGACGCAGAGACCGCCAAGCGATGCAGCCTGCTTCTTTTCAAGCATAGAACAAGTTCCCCTTGAGAAGCCTGTCCGTTCGTTCCGTTTCACCCCCCCAGCGGGCGCTTGTGGGAGGACCGCCTCACTGGGGGGGTCAAACAAGTCCATTTTCTCCCGTTTCCCGATTCATTCGCGCTGCCCGGGTGGCGGAGAAAACATGATCAGAGACACATTCTCAAAGGGATTAACAGGAATTCCCGGATCAACCGAAACCTTGTGGATGCCCCCGGCGTGGCTTTTCAGAAACATGCTCAATCGCATGCACCAATAAATGGTGTAGGGTGTATGGTTCCAACCCAGCGGACCTGAGGGAGGAGGGGGAGGTGCCGGCGGAACCTTCTCCGGTTCAACCAGGATAATCCCCCCTACGATCCAAACCCGATTCCCGGAGCGAAGTGTATCACCGGATCGCAAGAGCAACTCCCCCAAGGGGTCATCCTTCAACATGGCCTTTTTGACAGCCTCGAAAAGGCCCCACTTCGCGCTCTCCACGGGCGGCAGCGTCATCCATGGGGTCCTTCCGGTATAGTATCGCTCAAAAGCGGTTCCATAATACAGGGGGACGACAATAATCAGATCCCTCGGTCCCGCTTTCAGCATGAGCTCACCGGCCACGATATCCATATTGGTGCGCCGACTCTGGACTTCCTTCCATACGGAAGGGATCGCCGTGACGGCAATAAGCAGTGCAAGGATTAGACGGCAACCCCTCAGCAATGGAGAGCGCCAGTGACCGCCCAGCACTCCATCTATCGCGACCGCCACCACAGCCATCAGGGCCCCGTAATACCAGAACTGGGTGGGGACCCTCAGATGGAGGAGCAGGGCCCCGTATGCGACAGGGGATGCGAGCATCACCAGGAGAGAGAACAGCATCATCCCGCCTTCCCGCTCACCCGGACGCAGTGACTGCTTCCGCACCCATGAACCCATTGCAGCCATTGCCCCAAGGAAGATCAGGCTTCCCCACGCCCACAGTTGAAATGGCCCGCCGGTACTCACGGAATAGGTCACTGCCATTGCGATCAGGCCGACGTCAAAGGGAATCTGAAAAAGGCCGAGTGTTTCACCGGCCTGCCTAATGATCGGTCGGTAGATGACCATAGACCCCAAGCTGATACATCCGATACCTACGATCCATGCCGCCGATCTCCATCTGCGGCGCAAAAGCAGAGCCAACGTACCCGAAGACAGGATCACCACCAGGAACGCAACGGAAGCGTACATGGAGTGGGCCGCAAGGATGCTCGCAGCCAAAAGAAAGGACAGACGGGCGGGCGAATCACGTTCCACAACCCGCCAGGCGAATCCCATGGTAAAGAGCAGCGTCAACGCGCCAAGACCGTATGCCCGCAGAGAGCTGACCGTGAACAGCACCGTCGGTGAGAACGCCAGAAGGGAAACGGAAAGGATCGGTGTACGCGGGTTCATCCAATGCGCAATGATGTAAGGGGCACTCAACACTCCCATGCCTATCACAAAACCCAGGATACGAATCTGGTAATCATCGGTGAAGCCCATGGAAACCCACGCCCGCAGGACGATCGGCCAGAGAACAGGGCAGGAATCATTGACGAGGTGATCCCACAGTCCCGCCAGGGATGCCGTCTGAGCCAGATTCAGGCTGGACAGTTCATCGCGCCAAAGCGGCCCTGCGCTCGCCAGGATGAACAGCATCCAGGTTACACCGAAGAGGCACATCAACCCGCAGAGGCCGATCTCGCACCAGTCCAGCACCCGGGAGAGCCCAACCCTCCCCTCGCCACCCGGATCGCACGGGAACTCCGTCGCCCTGCTGCTTCTGCTTGACTCGGCTGGCGTCGGTATGCTTTCCTTGGATGAGAAGGATGAGATCGTAGCCGGTATTCCTCGTTTGCTTCATCGGGATGGAGAGAAGGCCCCAATGCCTTTGAAATGATACAAAAAGGTACAGCTTCGTGATATCCAAGTCAACGGCATTCATGAGAGCCCCACTTGAAGCGGCCAGCCGTTATGTGGTAGTGTTCTGTAACGGAACCACTGACTCCCCGGCGAAATGAAGCACATGTTCAAAGACTTTTACGGCAGCAAGCGCGTTCTCGTGACCGGGCACACCGGCTTCATGGGATCGTGGCTCTGCATCTGGCTCACGGAACTGGGGGCCGCAGTCACCGGGTATTCCCTGGACCCGCCCAGTCATCCCAACAACTTCGAGGCATGTGGTCTCGCGGGCCACATCGATCATCGTCACGGCGATGTGAGGGATAAACATCACCTCTCAGCCGTCTTCCAGGAAAAGAAACCTCAGATGGTGTTCCATCTTGCGGCCCAGTCCCTGGTGAGACTGTCCTATGAGGACCCCCTGGGGACCTTTGACACCAATGCGGGGGGCACGGCGAACGTCCTGGAGGCCGCACGCTTTGCGCCGGATGTGAGGGTGATCGTCAATGTGACCAGCGACAAGTGTTACGAGAACAGGGAATGGGTATGGGGTTACCGGGAAAACGACCCCTTGGGTGGACACGACGCCTACAGCGCGTCAAAGGCCTGCGCCGAGATCGTCTCCTCTTCCTATCTCAAATCCTTTTTCACAGACGCGGGAGTGGGTGCGGCATCGGTGAGGGTCGGCAATGTCATCGGGGGAGGAGACTGGGGCAGGGATCGGCTTGTACCCGACTGTATTCGTGCCCTGAGTTCAGGGAAGACCGTTCGCATCCGCATGCCGAATGCGGTCCGGCCGTGGCAGCATGTCCTGGAGCCCCTGAGCGGCTATCTGTGGTTGGGCCGGCGGATCTGGGAGTCTCCCCAGCAATACAGCGGACCGTGGAATTTCGGTCCCGGTTCCGGCCAGGGTTTCACGGTGGGGGAAGTGGTGGAAACGCTGATCGGCCTCTGGGGCAGAGGTGCCTGGAAAGAAGAAGCCGCCCCGGAGCGCTACCACGAGGCAGGCACCCTGAGGCTTTGCTGCGACAAGGCGCATGCCTGCCTGGGATGGAGAGACCTCCTTCCGACCGCCGAGGCCCTGGCAATGACCACTGACTGGTACAAGACGTTCTACGCCCGGCCCACGGCTCAGAATATGATCGAAGTCTGCCGCGATCAGATTCGCGCTTATGCCGAGAAGGCAGGACGTGCCGGCCTGCCGTGGGCTTTGTGAACCGCGGCAAACTTTCACCGATGAGGAACCGCTTGGACTGGCAGATCGGTGACATCGTTTTTGTCGACAAACCCTTTTGCGGGATTTCGGGCGAGCAGGTCCATCCCGCGGTGGTGATCCATGTGGGGGAATCCGCCGAGACGGTGATGGTCGTCTCCATGACCCCGGACGACGCCTCTTCTGTCCAGCTCGGGAATGCCCTGCGGGTTGAGAGCGCCGACCTTGCCTGGGGTGACCTGGGGGGGCCACACATCCTCCGGGCGGATCGCATCGTCACGTTGGCCGGAAACGACTGCTCGCGTGCGGCCCGCATGGGAAAGGCCAAGCTGGACCGGGTCCTCAGAGAAGTGGCGGCCCTGATGGTACGCAGCCACTACCTTGCCGCACATCAGGGCGGGGATTTCGTGCCCGGGAAATCCAGGCTGCCTGTGGCAGGACGCGTTTACGACGACCGGGAGTTGATCAACCTGCTCAACGCCGGGCTCGATTTCTGGCTCACCTCCGGCCGTTACTCAGAGGCATTTGAGAAGGCATTCACCTCCTTCCTGGGGGTGGAATACTGCTTCCTCACAAATTCGGGGTCTTCGGCCAATCTTCTTGCCTTCATGGCCCTCACATCGCCCCGGCTGGGGGAGCGCCGCATCCGGAAGGGGGATGAAGTCATCACCGTGGCCGCAGCCTTCCCCACAACGGTGGCACCCATCATCCAGTACGGGGCCATCCCCGTCTTTGTGGACATCCGGCTGCCCACGTACAACATCGACTGCATCCGGCTGGAACAGGCCCTCTCCGACAGGACGAGAGCGGTCATGCTGGCCCACACCCTGGGTAATCCCTTTGACGTGGACCGTGTCCTCTCTTTCTGCCGGAAGCACGGACTCTGGCTGATCGAAGACTGCTGTGACGCCCTCGGCTCCGCTTACGCCCCCTCCCCCTTCCCGGGAGAGGCGAATGCAACCCGTCACTCGTCCATGGTGGGCACATTCGGCCACATTTCCACCTTCTCCTTCTATCCGGCGCACCATATCACCATGGGTGAAGGAGGGGCCGCCTGCACCAGCGACCCGGATCTGAAAGGGATTGTGCAATCCTTGCGGGACTGGGGCCGCGATTGCTGGTGTCCTCCGGGCAGAGACAACACCTGCGGCAAACGCTTCTCGAGACAGTCAGGGGAACTCCCTTACGGATACGATCACAAGTACGTGTATTCCCACCTCGGCTACAATCTGAAAATCACGGAGATGCAGGCGGCCATTGGGTGCGCTCAGATTGAAAAACTCCCCGGTTTCATCGAGGCACGCAAGAGGAACTGGACCCTGCTCCGGGAAGGTCTGGCCGATCTGACATCGGTTCTCATCCTGCCGGAACCTACGGCAGGGGCGGATCCCTCGTGGTTCGGGTTTCCCCTGACGGTCCGGGAGGGATCGACCGTCCACAGGGAGACCGTGGTCGCCCGGCTCGAATCCCGGGGAATCCAGACGCGCACACTCTTCAGCGGCAATATCATCAGGCACCCCTGTTTCGACGAGATGCGCGCAACCGGGGAGGGATACCGCATCGCAGGTCCCCTTTCGGAAACGGACCGGGTCACGAACGACAGCTTCTGGGTCGGAGTTTACCCCGGTCTGACGCCGGAGCGGATAAACTACATGGTCGAAGAGATCCACAAGGGCGTCGCTCAATTGACAAGGTGAACGCGTGAGACCGTAACGTGTGAACCCAAAATCCCAACGCGGCTCGCAGCCGCAACCAAGACCGAATGTCGAATATCGAACAAGGAATTTCGAATTACGAAGTCCAGGAAGAATCTTCAAGTTTCGCTCTACGATTCGAAGGGGAAACGATGGATCACAAAGACATGCCCGTAGTGATTCTATGCGGCGGAATGGGAACCCGGCTGGCCGAGCAGACGGAAGTCCGGCCCAAGCCCCTGGTGGAGATCGGAGGCAGGCCCATTCTGTGGCACATCATGAAACACTACTCACGGTATGGGTTCCAGGAATTCGTCCTGGCCCTGGGATACAAGGGAGAACAGATCAAACGCTACTTCCTCGATTTCTACGCCCTGGACCGGGACTTTGCGGTCTCCCTGGAAAACGGCCGGGTCCGAACCCTCAGCCGCAACGAAACCGAATCCTGGCAGGTCCATCTGGTGGACACGGGACAGGAGACGCTGACCGGTGGGCGGATCAAACGTCTGGAATCCCTGATCCGCGGGCGCACCTTCATGATGACCTACGGCGACGGCGTGGGGAGCGTGAATCTGGCGGATCTCCTTTCCTTCCATCGCGCCCATGGCGGCCTGGTCACGCTTACAGCGGTCCGGCCTCCTGCCCGCTTCGGTGCACTGGATTTCGATGGGAATCGGATACGGCATTTCAAGGAGAAATCCACCCTGCAGGAAGGATGGATCAACGGCGGCTTCTTTGTCATCGAACCCGGGGCGCTCGCCCATATTCAGGACGATGTGATGTGGGAACACGGCCCCATGGAGAACCTGGCCCGGGAGGGTCAGCTTTACGGTTACCGCCACGAAGGCTTCTGGCAGTGCATGGACACCCTCCGCGATCTGAAATACCTGGAGTCGTTGTGGGAGGGCGGCAATCCACCATGGAAGACATGGTAACTGCCTGCACTCACCCCCTGGCCTCCGACCTGGATCTCATTCTCGATCAGACGGTCGATCTGTGGGAGGAGGTTCGGGGTCGGCGCATTTTCATCACCGGGGGCACCGGGTTTTTCGGCAGCTGGTTGCTGGAGAGCTTTGCCTGGGCCAATGACAGGCTGAATCTGGGCGCCCATGCCCTTGTGCTGACTCGGAATCCGGAGGCCTTCGCCCGGAAGGCCCCCCACCTGGCATCCCATCCTTCGATTCGCTTTCATGTGGGCGAGGTGCGGTCTTTTCCGTTTCCAGAGGGCCCGTTTTCCCACACCGTTCACGCGGCGACACCCAGCGACAAACGCAACCCCGAGTACCCGCTCGTGATTGCGGACACAGTCGTGGAGGGGACCCGGCGAGCACTCGATTTTGCGAAACACTGCGGGGCGCGGAAATTCCTGTTGACCAGCACCGGTGCCGTCTACGGGAGGCAACCCCCCGAGGTGGCTCATCTCCCCGAGGATTATGCCGGGGTCCCCCGGTCCGGTGATCCCGATGCCACTTACGGAAAGGCGAAACTGCAAGCCGAGCATCTGTGTGCCATGTACGCTCGACGGCATGGAATCGAGGGGAAGATCGCCCGTGGATTCTCCTTTGTCGGACCCTATCTGCCTCTTGACATTCATTATGCAATCGGCAATTTTATCCGCGACGGGATGAACGGCGGGCCCGTCCGAGTCAAGGGGGACGGTAAAGCCCACCGCTCCTACCTGTATGGCGCGGACCTGGCAATCTGGCTGTGGACCATTCTCTTTCAAGGGAAACCCTGCCGCCCTTACAATGTGGGCTCCGAGCAAGACCTGACGATTGAGGATCTGGCCCGACGGGTCGCGGAGGCGTTTACCCCGCCCGTCCGCGTGCAGATCGCCGGACTTCCGGCTCCCGGCGGCGTGGTCCAACGCTATGTGCCTTCCACCCAGAGGGCCCTCAAGGAGTTGGGGCTTAGGCAATATACCCCTCTCTCTGAAGCCATCCGGCGGACGGTGCAGTGGTACTCTGCCGGACTCCAGTGCCCGAGCCTGTCAGGAATGACGTGATGGAAGGAGGCTGTTTATGAGAGACCTTGAGTCCGTTCAACCCTTGTTCGTCTTTGAGATGGCCAACAACCACATGGGGGACGTCGAGCATGGGCGCAGGATCATCCGGGAGATGCATGATGTCAGCAAGGATTTCCCCTTCCACTTTGCCGTGAAGCTGCAGTATCGCGATCTGGACACCTTTATACACCCTGATTTCAAGGGTCGAAACGAGTTCAAGTACATCAAACGCTTCTCCGAGACCCGCCTGGATCGAGACGAATACAGGAAGCTCAAGGACCAGACGACGGCGCTCGGGTTCATAGCGATCTGCACGCCCTTCGATGAGGCCTCCGTGGATCTTGTTGAAGAGCATGATTTCGACATCATCAAGGTTGCGAGCTGCTCTTTCACCGATTGGCCGCTCCTCGAGCGTGTGGCGAGAACCCAAAAACCCATCATCGCATCCACAGCGGGTGCGCCGCTGGACGATATCGACAAGGTCGTCAGCTTCTTCGATCACCGGGGCAAGGATTTCGCCCTCATGCACTGCGTGGGAGAGTACCCCACCCCCGATGCCCATCTTCAATTGAACCAGATCCGTCTTCTGATACAGAGATATCCCCGTGTGAACATCGGCTTTTCCACCCATGAAGGCCCGGACAATGTGGAGGGTGTGAAGATGGCGATTGCTGCGGGGGCCACCATCCTGGAAAAGCACGTCGGCATCCCCACCGAGCAGCATCCGCTGAACGCCTATTCGGCCTCGCCGGAGCAGGTTCGACGCTGGCTCGGCGCCGCCCGGTCGGCAATTCACATCTGCGGTGTATCCGGGAAGCGTCCGGAGTTCAGCGAAACGGAATTGGCCGGGTTGCGGTCTCTGCGCAGGGGGGCGTTCGCAAAGCGACCCATCGTGAAAGGCGAGAGGATCGATACGGCAGACGTCTTCTTTGCCATGCCGACCTTTGAAGCCCAGCTCACTGCGAATGACATGTCCAAATATACAGAATTCTACGCCCGCACCGACATTGGGTTGAACGCACCGCTGCTCGCTTCGAACACGACACGCAGAGAGATTCGAGAGAAGATCTATGACATCGTGCAGAGGGTGAAGGACTTTTTCAAGAAAAGCAGCGTTGTCGTCCCGCCCAAGGTCGATCTTGAAATCTCCCACCATTACGGGATCGACCGTTTCGACGAATTCGGACTCACCATGATCACCATCGTGAATCGCGAATACTGCAAGAAGCTCCTCGTTCTTCTCCCGGGCCAACAGCACCCCGAGCAGTGCCACGCGCAAAAGGAGGAGACCTTTCACGTGCTCCATGGGGAGGTCTGGATCAGTCTCAACGGGACCATCACCCAGCACAGGGCGGGGGAGATTGTCACCGTTGAGAGGGGAGTGAGACACACGTTCGGCACCACTATGGGAACGGTCATTGAAGAGATATCCTCCACCCACAGCACCGATGACTCCTATTACACCGACCCGGCCATCGCTC
>JAFGPH010000311.1 GCA_016926135.1 Deltaproteobacteria bacterium | reverse complement strand
GCAGAATTACGCAGCCGTGTATTGTGCACCCCAGAGATTTGCAGCCTCGCAGAAGATTACCCCTGCACCCCCTTCCCCCTGAGTCCGAGTCACCTCAGGCGTGGGCAGAAGCACGGGAAGGGGCACTTCATGAAGTACGTACTGCGGGACTCTTCTTCGGAATCACGTGGACGGCTTCTGCTGCAAAAGAGGCGAGCGCCTCAACCTCTTCCTGTCGTGCGAGCAGGGGCAAAAAAGTTCTCTGTGGAGGGGTGACGGCTAGAGCACCTGGACAGCCTCAGGGGGGCAATACAGTTCCACTTTCTGGCCCAGGCTGAGGGGTCTTTCAGCCGCGTCGGTCTTGGGGAGGAGGATATTGAGAAGAACCCCCACGTCCACGCTGAGCAGGATCTGAGAGCCTTCATCCGCGAGCCGAACGATGTTGCCCCTCAGCCGGTTTTCCTGTGGCGCCCCGTCCGAAGGGGTTAAGATCCGGATCTTCGTAGGATCTAGAGACAGGCTGACCTCGCCGCTGACGGACGCATTCACCCGCAGGGTGATTTTCTCCTCCAGGATGCAAACCCCTTTTCCCTGGCTGTCGACGCGGCCCACTCCCTTGTAAATGTTTCCGAAGGCCGAGGCGACCGGTCGCCCCTCAAAGAGGCTGACCATCCGGTGGGAAAGCCTGGATGCCTGGCCTGGATTGTGGGTGGTGAAAACAAGGCTGATCTTTTTCCGTTCGTTGATATTCCTCATGATCCCTTCGATGGCCGCTTGGCTTGCCACGTCAACGCTGGAAGTGGGCTCGTCGAAAAGGATCACCTTCGGGGAACAGGCCAGGGCTCGGGCGATGGCGATCCTCTGGGTCTCGCCGCCTGAAAGCTTGTGGGCCTGGGCGCTCGCAAACTCGCGCATGCCCACGAGGTCAAGGCACTCATGGACGATTCTTCCCCTTTTCCCTTTGGCCACGCCGCGGATCCTGGGGCCTAGTTCGACGTTCTTGTAGACCGAAGTGGTGAACAGAACGGGGTTCTGGGGAACCATCACGATCTCCCGGCGCAGGGATGTCAGATCGTTTCTGTAAAAATCGATCTTCCTCTCCTCATAGCGGATTTCGCCCGAGCTGGGGGGGATGAGAAAGCCCAGGATTTCGAGCAGCGTAGTCTTGCCTGAGCCGTTCGGCCCCTGGAGGGAATAAATGAATCCCTTGTCCAGGCGAAGGGACGGAAGCGCCAGAACGGTCCGGCTGCCGTAGCGCTTGGTGAGATCCTTCAGTTCGAACAGGGTCACGCCCGACTCCTCCCCTGGATGGATCGGAAAAGAATATTCATGGTGAGGCTGATCAGAAGGAGCACGATGCCGAGCGCCACGGCCATGATGAATTCACCCTTGTCGTACTCGAGGGCCATGGCCGTGGTCATGGTGCGGGTGAAACCTTTGGCGTTGCCTCCCAGCATCATGGCCACGCCGATCTCCGAAATCACCCTCCCAAAAGCGGCAATGAGGGCTGCAATGACGCCGAAACGGGCCTCCCGAAAGATCAGGGCCGCTGTCTGAAACGGTGTGGCCCCGAGGGTCAGCGCGGTCTTCCGATACCTCGAATCGATCTGGCTCACGGCAGCCAGGGTGAAAGTGGTCACGATGGGAAGCACCAGGATCACCTGGCCGATGACCATGGCGTTCTGGGTGTAGAGAAGGTCCATGAACCCCAGGATGCCACGCCTGGAGAGGAAGGCGTACACGAACAGACCCACCACCACGGTGGGCAGGGCCAAAAGCGAATTCAGGACGGTGATGAGAGCCCTTTTTGCCCGGAACTCGTTCAGGGCAATGAGGAACCCACAGGGAACACCCAGGATGCTCGCGATGAGGGTCGCGACAAGGCTTACCTTCAGTGACACATAGACAATGAAATAGACCTCAGGGTCGCACTGCCACAGAAGAAGGAGGGCCGATAGGAAGCTGTCGATGAAAAAGTCCATGGGGTCAAACCCCACCGGATGGTGAGTCCATCCCGCGGCTGCGTCCGTCTTTCAAGAATAGAGGGCTGAGGTGCGGGAAACGAGGACCCGGATGCAACCAAAATCGCACCGAGGCCTTGCTCCCCGCACCTGGCGCCTCCGTGGAGCGCTACTTCGCTCCGGGGATGGCATCCGGGAAGAATGCCTGCTTCCCCTGGATTTTGTAATTGCCGATCAGGGCCTGTGCCTTCTTGGATACCAGCCACTTGGCGAATGCCTCGGCCCATTCCACCTTCACGTGAGGGTGCTTCTTCGGGTTTACGGGAATTATCCCATACGGGTTGAAGAGTTTGGCGTCTCCCTCCGACACGATTTCCAACCCAAGCCCTTCTTTCCTGCCGTACTTGTATTCCAGGTAGGTTCCACGGTCGGAGAGGGTGTAGGCCTGTTTCTCATCCGCGTAGGTGAGGGTTTTCCCCATGCCCTGGCCGATGGAGAGGTACCACTCCCCAAGCCCCTTGGGATGCTGAAAGGAGAGGGAAGCCTTTTTTCCGCTCTTGACGATCTCGGAGGTCTTGGTTTCCAGAGGAACGCCGGCCTCCTTCCAAAGCGCCTGCTCCTTGCCGTGGGTGCCGCTGTCATCTCCCCTGGACACGAATTTGGCCTTGGCTTCGGCGATCTTTTTGAGGGCTTGACCTGCATCCTTTACACCCTTCACCTTGGCGGGATCGGAGGCAGGACCCAGCAGAACGAAGTCGTTGTGCATGACCGCGTAGCGTTTGGTTCCCAGCCCGTCGGCCACGAATTTCTCCTCGCGCGGCTGGTCGTGCACAAAGATCACATCCACATTGCCGTCGGCCCCGTCGCGGATGGCGGCGCCGGTCCCCTTGGCAAACACCTTCACGTCGATGCCCGTATCTTTCTTGAACTCAGGAAGCAGCACGTTCAAGAGTCCCGAGTTCTCAGTGCTCGTTGTGGTGGACATCTTGAGGACCTTCTCCTGGGCCATCGCGGTGCCTGCCGGGAGAAGTGCCGCACATAGAATGATGACGATCCAGCTGAACTTTGTTTTCATCTCTTTCTCCTCCTCGCTGAAAACCGGGGTCGTGTTTCCGCCCCGGACCCGTTACTTGTCGTATTTTTTGGCGTATGCAGCATCGTTGTAAAGGCCTTCACCGTGCTTGTCGGCGCCGTACTGGACAATGATCTTCTGCCCCGCGTCGGATACTGCAAAGTCAATGAACTTGGCGGCGGTCTTCTGACCCGGGGTTGCGCCTTCCGGCTGACAGAGGGTGTGATAGGTGTTCACCAGCATCGTGTCCCCCCTGAAAAGGATCACCAGCTTGGGCATTTCCTTCCTGGCCGCCACCCAAGTGCTGCTGTCGGTCATGAAGTAGGCGCCTTCCTGGTCGGCCTGCTTGAGGGTGGCCATCATGAATGCCTTGGTGACGACGTACCAATCCCCGGCAGGTTGAATTCCCGCCTTCTTCCAGATGTCCATCTCCTTCTTGTGGGTGCCCGAATTGTCCCCCCTGGACAGGAACCGGGCCTTGGCTCTGGGGGTCCAGCAGATGGGACCAGGCCAGGTCCGTTTGGCCGCGGTTGAGGGCCTTCAGCCCTTCCGTGCTCCCCGTGTTGGCCGACAGGATGAGGAACTCAGGATGGGCCTTCTTCATAGTGCTCTGGAGCATGTCCAGGATCGGGTCGTTGCTCCCGCAGGCGAGAAGCGCCCCTTCGATATCCCTGCTCCTCTCCCTGGCCTGATCGATCCCGGACCGGGCATGGGATTCGATCCACGCGTCGATCAGTTTCCTCGGAAACACCCACTTCCCGGTGAACTTCGTCGATGGAATCCTCTTGGCCTTCACCAGGGCATATACCTGCTTCTCGTGCACCCCCAGGTATCGGGCCACCTCTTTCGTGTTCATCAGGTCTCCGGACATGAACGCACCTCCATGAAGTCCTTATGTCATAAATGATCTAATCAATGGGGTCAAGGAAAAAAATTACAAAATATTACTATCAGGACTATCTTCTTACTTCATCAGAGAGGATCGTGCGGGCCTTGGACCTGGAAGGGGTAGCGGGGTAACCGGCACCTGCACTTTCGGTGCTGGGATCTTCGATGCGTAGTAACCATCTCATCACAGTATCGTCATGCCGGACTTGATCCGGCATCCGGAAAGGCTACCGGATTCCGGCTCTCCGCTCCCGGCTACGGCACGCTCCGCCGTGACGAGTCGCTCCGGCCGGAATGACAGACGTCGAGACGATTTTGGGACGGTTAATATGTCGAAGTTCATCTGGTGAAGAAAGGAACCACGTAGCTGAGGGCCGTAAAGACGATAATGCCTGCGAGCATCCATTTGATGGGCCTGGCCGGTATGAACTTCTGGCACCGGGCGCCCAGGTACATGCCGGCCATTCCCCCCACACCGAAAAGAAAGCCCAGCGGCCAATCAGGTGCGACCGTGAGGTGGGGGTAGAAGGGGGCTATGGCCTGGTAGAACAACACCCCGGCCACGGAGGTGACAAAGGTGCCCATCAGCGCAGCCCCCGCAACCGTGTAAACGGGGAGGGCGAAGAAGGTTACAAAGAAGGGCGCGATGATCGACCCCCCGCCGATCCCATAAACACCTCCCACGATGCCGACGACAAATGCCAGGACAAAGATGGCCCAGAAGGGAATATCGAACTGCTCGCCATAAAAGGTGTATCCGAGCCGCTTCCGATTAAAGTGAGTAACCTTGACCGCGGGCAGGGGTTCAGGATCCTGGTTTTCCCGTGAGGTTACCATCTTCCGGTACCCGCTCACCAGTTCCTGAAACCTCTTCTCACTGGCGTTCCTGTCCTGCCCCCGCCCGCCTTTCCCCAAGAGGTCCAGGGCCATTCTGATCCCGATGTAAAGCAACACCGCTGCGGCGAACAGTTTGAAGTGCTTCGGATCCGGCAGGTAGACAACCCGCACGACGGCCCCGATGAATACCCCCGGCAGGGTCCCTGCCACAACGACCCAGGTGAGGGGCCAGACCATGCGACCTTCTCTGCAGTAACGATACACGCCGCTCGGGATGGCAACGATGTTGAAAAGCTGATTGGTGCCGCTGACCGAAGGGTTGGCGTAGCCCAGAAAGGACATCTGAAAAGGAAGCAGGAGAAAGGCGCCCGAAACCCCGCCCATGGATGTGAAAAAGGACACGATGAACGCCACCACCGGGGGGATGAACACCCATGTGTCAACGCCGGAAACGGCAAAATGGAGGAAGAGAAAGTCCAAGCCTCATCTCTCCTGCTTGTGCAAGAGTTATCTGATCTTTTCTGCCCTAGACTCATTTTGCCTGAAGCCGAGGAAAATTACGACTGTTTTGACGGCGGCCTTAGGATTTCTAATGAACTACCCCAAAAAAGAGGATAGGCCGCAGTCTGAGAAGTGACGACGATTCATAATCTCCATTTGACAAAAGGAGGACATCTTTTTAGAATGCAAGAGAATTTTGCATTTGATCTCAAAAGGTTATCAACCTTGTGGCATGAGTAATTCACTGCTCAGACTTTGAGCAGGCCCTGGACAGGGGGCATAATGCAGCATTGTCGAACAGGACCCCATTTCCAAAAGAAGGACGTGGGGTCTTCTGTTCTCCTGGTTCTTGATCCGAACTGACAGAGGGCGGTGGCAACACAGGGATGCAAGGGGCCTGATTGGCCCGACGGAGTTGAACGTGCGGTGACATGAAGTTAAAGGAGCTGAAAACCCGCATCTCCCTTGGCGAGGACAGCCGCCGGCAGTTCAAGCGGGATGTCACCAATGCGGATTCACTCGCCGCTGAGATGGCAGCCTTTGCCAATTCCGAAGGAGGTACGATCTTCCTGGGCGTGGCGGATGACGGTACACTGCCGGGATTGGACAGAGCAAACGTGTCGCGGCTGAACCAACTGATAAGCAACTCTGCCT
>JAFGPH010000310.1 GCA_016926135.1 Deltaproteobacteria bacterium | reverse complement strand
TCCCACCTTGAAGACATGGATATCCGGGTTGATGTAGATGGGTTCATCTCCGCTGTATGGGCGCCCCGGCTTGGGCTCCAGACGGGTGATGACCGAGATTGCGGCGAGGACTTCATCGAGTGGCACGGAGAGGCTTCGGGCGATCAGGTCATAACGCTTGTTCTCCAGTTTGTCCATGTGGTCCTGGATGATCTTTTCCACGATGGTGCCATCGAGGTTCTGGAATCTCACCTGGATCAAGAGGCACTCGCGGGTATCTCGGGCAGCCACCCCAACCGGATCGAAATTCTGGATCAGATAAAGCGTCTCGATGACCTCTTCTTCGCTCCGGCCGGTAGCCTGTGCAATCTCTTCCAAAGATGCCTTCAGGTACCCGTCCTCATCCAGGTTTCCTATGATATGAAGGCCGATTTCCTTCTGGATCTGGCTCAGACGGCTCATGTTGAGCTGAAACATCAGATGGGAGTAAAGGTTGGGCTTGCTGGAGGTCATGCTCTCGAACGGCGGGGCCTCCCTCGGCACGTGCCCGGATTCCCTCCAACTGGAATTGTACTCCGCCACATAACTCTCCCAGTCCTGATCATCTCCAGTCCTGTCCCCCGATTCATCCGGGGAGCCCGTTTCCTGAGAAACAGTGGGCTCTTCATTCCCCCGTTCATAATCGGTTTCCTCAGGAGGGAGTTCTTCGAGTATGGGATTGGTCTCCATCTCCTGGGAGACCGTTTCCAGAAGTTCCAGCCTGGAGAGTTGGAGGAGCTTAATGGCCTGCTGCAGCTGGGGCGTCATGATCAGCTGCTGTGCCAGGTTCAAAGACTGTTTCAGTTGTAATGCCATGCCCGGACCCGCAAACCCTGAGAGTGAAAAACCGGGATCTCCGCTCGCCCCGGTCCCTGAAGATCTTACAGATTGAAGGTTTCACCCAGATAGACGTCTCGAGCGATCCGGCTCTGGATGATCTTTTCTGGGGGACCGTCTACGATGATTTTCCCCCCGCTGATAATGTATGCACGGTCACAGATGTTGAGTGTCTCCCTCACGTTGTGATCGGATATGATGATTCCGATACCTCGATCCCTGAGCTGCCTGATGATCTGGTTGATGTCGTTCAGCGCGAGCGGATCAATCCCTGCAAAGGGCTCATCCAGAAGCATGAACCTCGGCTCCATCACCAGCGCCCTGGTGATCTCCAGCCTACGCCTTTCCCCGCCTGACAACGAGGAAGCCTTCTGTTTGGCAAGATGGGCGATCCCCAGTTCGGACAGGAGACCGTTGAGCCTTTGGCGCATCTCTTCCGGGGTCATTTGCAACCACTCGAGAATGGCCAGGATATTCTCCTCCACGGTGAGTTTTCGAAACACCGAGGGTTCCTGGGCCAGGTAGGTGATGCCCTTTCGCGCCCTCAGATACATGGGGTCATGGGTGATCTCTTCCCCGTCGAGATAGACCTTCCCCTCGTCCGGCCTGGTCAACCCCATAACCATATAGAAGGTCGTCGTCTTTCCGGCCCCGTTCGGCCCCAGGAGCCCAAGGATTTCCCGCCGGTGGAGGGCGATGTCCACGTGGTCCACGACCCTCTTGCGGTTGTATGCCTTGACGAGTCCCAGGGCCTCCAGCCTACCCATATCCGCCGGCATCAGGGCACCCTCTTCACACTCTTGGGGGCCAGGACCGCCCTGGCCTTCCGATCCCCGGAGCCTTCCACGACGCTGCGATCCTCCTTCAGGTAAAGGGTGATCACCGAGCCCTCCACGAAGTCCTCCCCCTGTTTCACGACGGGCTTGCCGCTGAGGACCAGCTTTTCCTCCTCCTCGTAGTAAACCACCTCATCCGCAGTAGCCGATCCACCATCGGCCCTGTCGATTTTCACGTCCCCGGATGCCACGATCCTTTCGATCCTGAATCCGCTCTTGTCCGGGGCACCTTCCCCCCCCTTGTCGCGGTAATGGACCAGCATCTTGCGGCACTTGATGACCATGTCCGATCTTTTCGCCTCCACCTCTCCCAGGAAA
Organism: Deltaproteobacteria bacterium; assembly: GCA_016926135.1. The sequence goes on along the minus strand of JAFGPH010000310.1, from coordinate 5,825 downwards.
GAAACCACCTTCTTTCGATTGTCGATTTCAAGGGAGTTGGACCGGATCACCGTGGCTTCCCCTTTTCCTGCGACGGTCTTCTTGAACACGCTTTGCGCAATGGCGGGACAGGGGTTGAAGGCACCCAGGAGAAGGAAGGCAAGAATGACGACACGGGAGGCCGTTTTCGGCAGAGGAATCATGATGTGGACCGCTCACCCCTTATCTGCGTGTTCACCTTGGACTTGATCTCCAGGGTCTCCGTGGCGATGTTGTACGTAAGGCCTTCCCCTTCCACGGAGAGAAACGGACCGGTGATGAACACGGGATCCTCCGTGACCAGACGCCCCTCTTTGTGGCTGTAAACGGCCCTTTCGGTGGCAATGGCATATCCGTCGGCCGTCCTTCCCCGCAAGGCCCCGCTCAGATGGAGCACTTCCGCACCCCTATCATAGAGACCTGTCTCTCCTTCCAGATTGATGACAGGCCCTTTTGACGGCTCCAGCTTGAGGCTGAAGGAGGTGAAGGCGACATTCTGTTTGTCTTCGGAAATCCTCACTTCTTTGGCATCCAGTGTCCATTTGACATCTTCGCCCGTACCCTCATGGGTGAAATGGATATCCGCCAGCTTGACCCCCTCGGAGGAATCGGTTTCCAATGCAACCGGCTTTCTGCTCATCTCTTTCCTGGCGCGGACCATAAAGAAGCCGACGGTCAAAACGAGAAGGACGATGCAGACTAAAGGCCAGTTTTTCTTAAGGAATTTATTCATGGTGCAATAATTATACCAAACCCATGGCGACCCTGTAAAGCCTAATCTGTGTTCTCTTCCGGAATCCAGCCCCCCTCACCTCGCGCTCCGGGTGCTCAGGCCGTGGAATGGACGACATTGTGGATCTTCTTGAGCAAGGCAAGAAGAGGCTTGACCTGATCGAGGGGGAGCGAATTGGGACCGTCGCACAGGGCGGCACCGGGGTCAGGGTGGACCTCCATGAAAACGCCGTGGGCACCGGCAGCCACCGCGGCCCTGGACAGGGTTTCAATGAACTCCCTCTGGCCCCCTGAGCATGTGCCTCCCTGCCCGGGGAGTTGAACGCTGTGGGTGGCGTCAAAAACAACCGGGTAACCGAAGCCCTTCATGACGGCGATGGATCGGATATCCACAACCAGGTTATGGTAACCGAAGGACGTTCCCCGTTCCGTCAGGATAAGGCCTCGATTGCCCGTAGATACGACCTTGCCTATGGCCTGGTCCATGTCCCAGGGGGTGAGGAACTGCCCCTTCTTGATGTTGACCGCAAGGCCCGTTCGACCGGCGGCCAGCAGCAGATCGGTCTGCCTGCAAAGGAATGCAGGGATCTGGATCACGTCGAGCACCTGGGCCGCCCTTTCCATATCAACCGTCTCGTGGACATCGGAGAGGACAGGGAGCCCCGTTCTTTCCTTCACCCTCTGCAGGATCTCCAGGCCCCTCTGCAGCCCGGGCCCCCGATAGGAGTGAAGAGAGGTTCTGTTTGCCTTATCGTAGGATGCCTTGAAGATCACGGGGATCTCCAGCCGTTCTCCCGTCTCCCTGAGAAATGCCGCCACCCTCAGTGTGGTCTCCTCATCCTCGATCACACAGGGACCTGCAATGAGGAACAGAGGCGCCTTTTCTTCAATTGTCAGATGCCCTATGCGTATCGTGTGCATGTCCCCTCATCGGTTTTCGGCAATGCGCCGCCGAGCCTTCTGCCTCGCTGGAGACTATGATTATAGGAAGTGGAGATGGAAGTCAAGGCAGCCAGGGGTCGGGCGGGAGAGGGAAAACTTTCTCTTGTCATCACCTGCCAAAGGTCCTATGATACCCGCCATTGTTTAGGACGGGAGGGCTTCTTGGGATGGCTGGAAAGAGGGCTTCGAAGACCATCAAAGAAATCAACGAGAGGATCCGAAAGGGGAAGGCGGTGGTGGTCAGCGCCGACGAGATGACGCGGATTGTCAAGAGACACGGCCCCTCCAAGGCGGCCAGGGAAGTCGATGTGGTCACTACAGGGACCTTTTCGCCCATGTGTTCTTCGGGGGCATTCATCAACTTCGGCCACACCAAGCCCGGTACCAAAGCGTCCAGGGTCTGGATGAACGACGTGCCCGCTTGCGCGGGACTGGCAGCGGTGGATATCTACCTGGGCGCTACCGAACCTGCGGAAGACGACCCCCTGAACAGGGTCCACCCGGGCCAGTTCAAATATGGGGGTGGGCATGTCATCCACGATCTCCTGGCCGGCAAGAAGGTGACTTTGAAGGCCACCGCCTACGGGACGGATTGCTACCCCAACAGGAAGGTGACCAAGAGGGTGAGTCTTGCGGACCTGCCTTATGCGATGCTGGTGAACCCCAGGAACGCTTACCAGAACTACAACTGCGCCATCAACGTCTCAAACAAGACCGTTTACACCTACATGGGGGTCCTGAAACCCAGGGCCGGCAATGCCAACTACTCAACGTCAGGGCAACTGAGCCCCCTCTTCAATGATCCCTACTACCTGACCCTGGGCTTGGGCACGAGGATCTTTCTGGGCGGTGCCACAGGTTACATCATCGGTCCGGGAAGCCAGCACCGGCCCGAGGTTCCCAGAGGCGAGAACGGGGTTCCCCTGGCCCCTGCCGGCACCCTGATGGTCATGGGGAACCTGAAGGAGATGAATCCTCGCTGGCTGGTAGGCGTCAGCATGCTCGGCTACGGTTGCTCCATGGCCGTGGGCGTGGGCGTGCCGATCCCTGTCCTCGACGAGGAAATCGCCCGGTTCACGGGTGTTTCCGATGGGGATATCCACGCCCAGATTATCGATTACGGTAACGACTATCCCAGGGGAGAAGGGAAAAGCCTGGGCCTCGTGAGTTACGAAGACCTCAAGAGCGGCACCATCAAGTTCAACGGTAAGGACGTTCATACGGTGCCTCTTTCCTCCACCGTCCGGGCAACGGAGATCGCGACGACCCTCAAGCAGTGGATCGAAAGCGGGGAGTTTCTCCTGACCGAACCGGTTGTCCCCCTCCCGACGGTGGCCAGGGGTTAGGATGCCCGATCGAGGCTTCTCTGCGGATCGCGGAGGAGTTCCAGGTTTGGCGCCCGAATAGCACACTGAAAAGCGTTCGTCCAATGACGTGGCTGTCGCCCTGTTGCAAAGCCTTTCTGCGGCCAGGTAGAAAGGCTTTGACTTTATGATTATGACAAGGACGGGAAGAAAGGGATATGGACAGGATTCCGATCACAAAAGCCGGTCTTGAGCGACTCAGGACGGAACTGACCCGCTTCGAACGGGTGGAGCGACCTGAAAACATTCGAGCCATCGAGGAGGCGAGGGGGCATGGGGACCTGAGTGAAAACGCCGAATACCACGCAGCCAAGGAAAGGCAGGGGTTCATCGAGGCCAAGATCAATGAACTGAGGATCGTTATCGGCAAGTCCGAGGTGATTGAGGTGGATGACAGCCCGGCCGAAAGGGTGGTGTTCGGCAGAACCGTTCAACTCTACGACCTGCAGACAGACAAGGAGGTGGCATACCAACTGGTCGGGCCCTATGAGTCGGCCCCCGAGACCGGAATGATCTCCGTGATCTCGCCCATGGGGCAGGCATTGATCGGTGCCCGGGTGGGTGACGAGGTGCAGGTCAAGACGCCCGCCGGCATTCAGGAATTCGAGGTTCTCCGTATCCTGTGAGGTGATTGCTTGGCAACGATTCAGTCGGAAAAGCGGGTATCCCTCAGATACGTCATGCGCACACACCTCCCTGACGGCACGGTCACGGACCGACCTGAGGAGCGTATCAGCTTCGTCTATGGCGTGGAGCGCCAGGTGCCCACGCTCGAAAAGGCCCTGGAGGGGCGCCGCGAAGGCGAGACGCTGAGCCTGTCCATACCTCCTGCGGAGGTCTATGGGGAGCATGACCCGGTACTGATCGTGGAGATCCCCAAGAAGGGCCTGATAACGCAGAGGCTGAAGGAGGGCCAGTTCTACCGCCAGATGAAGATGGGGACCCTCGTGTCTTTCAGAGTCCTGGAGATCAGGCCGGATACGGTTCTGGTCGACTTCAACAAGCCGCTGGTGGGCATTCGGGTCTCCATGGATCTTGAGATCCTGTATGTGAGGGACGCGGATCAGGAAGAGATCCGTGCGGCCCGCGAAAACGAGCGGAAGAAAAGCATCGGGTGCGGCTAAGGGCATGTCACAGAATAAGTTTTGCAACTTATCCCCACGTTCCGTTCATGCTGAGGTATCGAAGCACGCGCCCACGTTCGCCCTTCGATACCTCAGTGCGAACGGTACTCAGGGTTTCCTGCTAGGTTATTCTTGCGCAAGCCCTAAGCAGCGCTCTTTGGGAAGAGGGTGCCATGGCTGTCAGGATATTTCTCCACGGTCTGGAGAGCAGCAATCAGGGAACAAAGGCGGTCTTTTTCAGGGAAAGGTACCCCGACATGCTCACGCCCAACTTCTCAGGCCCTCTGGACGAGAGGCTCCAGGGGTTGGAGCGGATTCTTGCCGGCCGGTCCGGGATCAGGCTAGTGGGGTCCAGTTTCGGGGGTCTCATGGCGGCCGTCTATGCCATGCAGCACGAACCGGAGGTGGAAAGACTCGTCCTCCTCGCCCCGGCCATCCATCTGCTGCCTTCCACCCCCTACCCAGAAAGGAAGATCTCCGTCCCCGTTTGGATCTACCACGGCAGGAACGACGAGGTGGTTCCCCTCGGTGACGTCCAGGCTGCGGCCGGCAGGATCTTCCCGAGGCGCACCTTTCACGTGGTGGACGACGACCACTACCTCCACAACACCTTCAAGACCATCGACTGGGACGCGCTGCTCCAATAGCAAAATCCTGCCTTCAGCGCCGGCGGCGTCGACAACTCCCGCTCTCATAGCCATGACTGGACACGCAGGGATCACTTCTTCGGCACCCCCCATCCCTTTCCGCTTGACAGCCACACGCAGAAAATATATAAAAATCCTATTGTATGACAATTCATCAGGTACATGCGATGCATCCAGCCGGCAAACATGACCCGCTTTTTGCCCCCATCCACAATCGACGTGTCTTTGAGGAGATCTCCCACAGGATCAAGGAACTCATCTTTGACGGATTCCTGAAGCCCGGAGACAGGCTCCCTTCCGAGTCCCAGCTTGCGGGGCGGTTCAATGTGGGACGCCAGGCCATCAGGGAGGCCCTGCGACTCCTGGAAATCTCCGGTTTTATCACGGTACAGAAAGGGGCCAGCGGCGGCCCTATCATCAAGGACACCATCCTGAACAGGCTCAGCGAACTCCTCTCGGATGCCATACGCATGAAAAGGGTATCCCTTGAGGAGCTGACCGTAGCCCGCCTGGAAATTGAAAGGGTTGTCCTCAATCACGTATTCGACCACATCGAGCCCTCCCACGTCAGCGCGCTCAAGGAAAACCTGGCAAAGGCAAGGAAGAAGATCGAACTGAACATGGTTCCCTCCGAGGAGAACATGGAATTTCACAGGCTGCTCTCCCGGGCCTCCGGAAACCATGTCTTTGTGATTGCCATTGCGTCGATCATGCCCGTGGTCGGCGATTTCCTGTGCAGGCTCGCCCCGGATGTGGAGACGTCCGCCAGCGTGGTCGGATACCACGATGCCATTCTGGGCGCCATCGTGGAGGGCAAAAGGGTCGAGGCCTTTCGTTTTCTCGAGGAACACCTCCTGGAGGTGAGGAACAGGCTTCAGGTTTTCATCGATCAGGCCGAGTGAAACGGCCCGATGGACCGCCCATTGCCGAGAAAAACCTTGCCCGCAGGCTGCCGAAAAACGTCCCGACTCAGGGCCTCCGACATTCCTGACTGCCAC
>JAFGPH010000309.1 GCA_016926135.1 Deltaproteobacteria bacterium | reverse complement strand
TTATCCTTGTTGACCCTGTCCAGGAATACGACGCCCGGGTCCCCGTTCTCCCAGGCCTGATAAACCAGTTTGTGATAGACCTCGGTCGCCTCCAGTTGCCCCACCTTCTCCGCCCTCCTGGGATCGGTCAGGTCATAGGTCAGCTCCGTCTTCACGGCCTCCATGAAGGTGTCGGTGACTCCCACGGAGATGTTGAAGTTGTTCAGCTCCTTGTTGTTCTTTTTGCAGGTGATGAATTCCTGGATGTCGGGGTGGTCCACCCTCAGAATCGCCATGTTGGCACCCCTCCGGGTGCCTCCCTGCTTCACCTGCTCCGTGGCCGTGTTGAAGATCTTCATGAAGGAGACCGGCCCTGATGCGATCCCGCCCGTGGTCCCTACCTTGCTGTTCTTGGAGCGCAGGCGGGAGAAGGAAAAGCCGGTGCCTCCTCCGGACTTGTGAATGAGGGCCGCATTTTTCAGGGCGTCGAAGATGCCCTCCATGCTGTCATCCACGGGCAGCACAAAGCAGGCGGCGAGTTGTCCCAGCCTGCGGCCCGCGTTCATCAGGGTAGGCGAGTTGGGAAGGAACCTGAACTCGGTCATGAGCCGATAGAAGCGCCCTTCCATCTCCTTTATGAAAGTCTCATCCGCCCCGTAGGCCTTCTCGGCCTTGGCAATGTGTTTCGAGACCCTCCTGAACATCTCCTCCGGTGTTTCCAGTATCCGGCCCTGTTCGTCTTTGCGCAGGTATCTGCGTTCAAGAACGGTTTCCGCGTTGGCGGAAAGGCAGAGTTGCTCCCTTCTGACAAAGAGGGACTTGCCGAGCTTCACGGGGGAGGGCTTGGTGAGACCGTATTCCAGAAGCTTTCTCTCGACGATCTTTTCAAGGAGGGGAATGGTGATGGTCTGGGCCTGCATCTTTCGGATCTCTTCCCGGAGCGACCTGCTGATGTCCATGGCCTGATCCGTATTGATCGGGTTCTCCCTGGTTAGCAGATCAGAGAAAAGCTGATCATCCCAGCGGTAGGCGGTCAGATCAAAGGTGCCGTCTTCTGTGACCAGGATCTTGCTCTCCGGTGCCATGTGACCCTCCCCGTGAAAGGTATTCTGTTTTATATGTGTGGGAATTGTTCCGCTTCCGATTGATTGTGCGATCCGCCGAAAAACCGACCGAACTTGAGTGGGTTAAGCCGTATTGTTGCCCGCAAAAACCTCATATATGGACGGTCTTAAATATTAAACCCCAACATATAGTACGTCAACCAAAATTTCTCCTGCGGCAAAATGATCTCTCTTCAGGACCCTATCTGAGCCCAATACGATCATCGGGCAAAATGGCAGGGGCACGGATAGGTCCCGCGATGAGGAGGCGACGGTTCATTTGATATATGATGACGTATATATTTCCCACATAATTGCCCGGAATACTCGGCCATTTTCTGTCAGCAGTCTCCAAAAACCAGGGCTGCCCTTGTGCATGCGGAGCGCCTGCGATGAGCAAGGCGTGCCCTGAAACCATTTGAATATAGTCGACATAAGTACTTGAATTTAAATTCTCAATATCCCTTTTTGCATGGAAATGACGTTTCCCCCATCAAAAGACATTGACAGCTAGAGGTTCTGCCTGTATGCTCCACATTGCTGCATACAGAAAAATATATTTTGTCAAGAGCCAATGAGAAAAAATCTTCGGCACAAGGCCTATGAGAAAATCAAGGAGATGATCATCTTCCTGGAGTTGAAACCGGGACAGAAGATATTCGAAAGCGACATCTCTGCAAAACTGAAAATCGGCAGGACCCCCGTCAGGGAGGCCCTGTTGATGCTGGAAAACGAAAAACTGGTTGTTTGCGGCGACACGAAGGGGTTTACCGTAAGAAATCTCTCCCCAAGGGACATGAACGAGTATTTCAAGATGCGGACACTGATGGAGAATTTCGCAATTCCCCTGCTTGTCGAAAGGATTACCCCATCGGAAATCAGGGCTATTGAGAAAAACATCGAGCGGGCGACGGAAGCTGTTGAAAACGCGAGCTTTCGGGACATCATCCGCTATGAGACCCAATTCCATGAGATCCTCTACCGGGCCACCAGGTCAGAGGTCTTCATCGACACCATGTCCTACCTGGTCGACAAATTCCAGTGGTTGCGTGCCATGGGCCTCAGTGCAGCTCAGGGCGCACGGGAATCTCTGGATGACCACCGGCAGATACTGCATGCCATACACGAAAAGGATGAGAAGGCACTGAAACATCTTTTTGAAAAGCACCTCCAGCATGCCCAGGAGAAGGTCTCCTTGATGCGGGGGCTCTTCTTCATGGGCTCGTGACGGGTAAAACCGGGGCATGGGTCCCGATGACGTGAGGGGAAGTGTCTTTTCCGAGCAACATGAATTCAGCGGAGGTTGACTATGAAAAAGAGTCTGTTCGCGTTTGCCGGTAGTTTTGTCCTGGTCGTGGCATTCATCCTGATGCCCTTTTCGGTCGCCGCGGCCGACAAGCCCATTGTGCTCAGTTTTAACCACCTCTTTCCGGAGGTCGCCTGGGTTCACACCAAAGTTGTCGTTCCCTGGAAGAAGATGGTGGAGGAAAAGAGCGGGGGCAGGGTGAAGATCAACATCTACGCCGGTTCCGCCCTTGCGAAGCCCGGGACCATGTATGACGCCGTGAAGTCGGGGACCATCGACATCTGTCTGGATCCGGGTCCTTACTACATTGGCCGTTTTCCCATGAGCGAGGCGAGTCAGCTTCCCTTCCTCGGGGCACATTCCTCCTGGGCCGCAAGTCGCGCCTGGATGGACCTCCTTGGGGAGTTTCCGGAGTTGAGGAAGGAGTATGCCGATACCCACCTCCTGTGGCTGTTCTCGCAGGGCCCGGGCCAGATATTCTCCAGGAAGCCCGTGCGCACCATGGAGGATATGAAGGGCCTCATTGTCAGGGCACCAGGCGGGATCGGCGATATCGTCAAGGCACTGGGAGGGTCGCCCGTATCCATGCCCGCCTCTGAATCCTACTTGGCCCTGTCAAAAGGGACCGTCGACGCCACGATCTTCCCCTGCGAAGCAGTCCAGACCTGGAAGCTTTACGAGGTCACCAAGTATATGACCGTCGGGGACTTCTATGTTCAATGGTTCTGGGTGGCCATGAACAAGAACAAGTACAACAGCCTGCCGAAGGACATTCAGAAAATCATCGACGAGTGCAGCGGCAACGCAGGGGCCGACCTTCTCGGAAAGGCCTGGAATGCCGCCGACAAAGCGGGATTCGAACTGGCAAAGAAAAACGGCATGGGGGTCATTACCCTCACACCAGAAGAAATGGCCCGGTGGCAGAAACAGTGCGAGTCCGTGACGGATTCATGGATAAAAACCATGGAATCCAAGGGGTACCCGGGAAGGAAATTCGTGCAGTCGGCCAGGCGTCTCATCGAAAAATACAACAAGCAGCTCGGCACGTGGCAAGATTGATCCTGAAAACGCCGGGATTCAGGGAGACCTCAACACCCCGGCCCGGCGTTTCTGCGGAATGAAGAGGCAGAGGTCGCCATGATATTCAAGCGGATGGCGGAAGCAATCGGGAGGCTGGTTGAACCGGCCAGCCGGTGGATCAATTACGCGGGCGGCCTCTTTCTGTTCGCAATGATGCTGCTCGTTGTCGTCCACGTGGCGGGACGGTATTTTCTGGACCTGCCCGTCCCCGGCGCCGTGGAACTTATCGAGTTCCTCATGACCTTCGTGGTTTTTTTCGGCTTCGGCTTCGGTGCCGTCCAGCGGGCCAATGTCTGCGTGGACCTGTTCGTGCAACAACTGCCGAAAAGGGTGCAGGCAGGAATCGATGCCGCTACCTGCCTTCTCAGCATCGGGATCGTTGGCCTGATTACCTGGCAGGGGGTCATGCAGGCCCGGAGTCTTTGGGAATCCGGCCACGTTTCCGGCGTACTGCACATTCCCCACTATCCCTTCCTGATCGTGCTTGTCATCGGGTGCCTGGCTTTCGGCCTCGTCCTGGTGCAGCACCTCTTCGAGTATCTTCAGGGGGCATTCAAAAAATGAGCCCTGTGACGATAGGCTTGATCGGCATTGCCGTCCTGGTTTTTCTCCTCTTCCTGAGAATGCCGGTGGGTCTCGTCATGGCCTGTGTGGGTTTTGCCGGTTACGCGTATCTCACAAGCATCGAAGGGGCCTTCGGCATTTTGAGATCGGTTCCCTTTGTCACAGCAGCAAGCTACGATCTCTCGGTGTTGCCCCTTTTCCTCCTGATGGGCTCTTTGGCGTTCTACTCGGGAATGAGCGAGGGGCTTTATCGGAGCGCCTACAAATGGATCGGTGGTTATCCGGGTGGGCTGGCCATGGCGACCATTGTCGGCTGCACAGGCTTTGCCGCCGTATCCGGGTCCACCCTCGCCACGGCCGCCACCATGGGCATGATCGCACTTCCGGAGATGCAAAAATACCGCTACGATCCTGCCCTGGCAACCGGTGCCGTGGCAGCGGGAGGTTCCCTGGGGATCCTCATCCCGCCCAGTTCCATCCTGATCATTTATGGCGTTATCACCGAGCAGTCCATCGGAGAGCTTTTCATCGCTGGCATCCTTCCAGGGCTCTTGCTCGCCCTGCTGTTTATTCTGGCCATCATGGTCAGGGTCCGGTTGAACCAGGAAC
>JAFGPH010000044.1 GCA_016926135.1 Deltaproteobacteria bacterium | reverse complement strand
TGCGTCCCCATCGTCTAGCCAGGTCCAGGACACAGGCCTTTCACGCCTGCGACACCGGTTCAAATCCGGTTGGGGACGCCATTTTTTTATTACGATTACAGCAACTTATTTGACACACACCAACCTTGCCCTTGCCGTTTGAGAAGTTGACGGCTTTTCAAACGGCTTTTCTTTCATAAAGTCCCACTCACACCTCTCTTCCATTGGCACCAGCGGGGACATCTTCGCCCTCTGCCGGGACAGATCTTCCATGGCACGCCTTATGTCCTCAACTCCAAGGGTCTTGAGGTATCGCTCGGTGGTATTCGGGCTTCTATGTCTCAAAATGGCCTGGATGGTTGCCACATCGTATCCCAGTCCATAAAGGATGGAAGCCGAAAGGTGCCTGATGGCATGGAAGCCGAATCTTTTCACTCCCGCCCTGTCGCAAATGCGTCTCATGAACTGAAGCCGCACCCTGAAAGGTTTGCCATAGTCCTCTTGGCAAAAAGCCGTCTTGTCAAGACAGATGAAAATATGCTCGCTGTCTTTGAATAGGGTTTTTGCCTTGACTCTGCTCCACCGAAGGGGTAACTAGATGTATTTATTGGAGCTTACACTTTTCAGGGGTTTCTTTGTAAAGAACCCGCGTAATGATGGGCACGAGAAATCCATGTCTTCGTGTACGATTCTTTTCCATGTTACTCAGCCGATCTACGATGCATTCGGGAGCATGATCATGGGCGACACCTTGCTGGTGATCGAAGATAACGAGCAGAATTTCTATTTGGTGCACTTTCTCCTCGAAAAAAAGGGCTTTACGGTTATAGGGGCCAGAACCGGTCGGGACGGCATTCAAATGGCCCTGGCTCATAAGCCCAAGGCCATCCTTCTGGATATACAGCTTCCTGAAATGGACGGCTATGCCGTGGCCGCAGAACTCAAACTTCATCATGAGACCAAAGGCATACCCATTATCGCTGTGACTTCTTATGCCATGGTGGGGGACCGGGAACGGGTCCTCGCATCCGGCGCAACCGGTTACATCGAAAAGCCGATTGACCCGGAAACGTTTGCGGAAGAAATCCAGAGATATTTTTGATTGACGGCTTTTACGAGTTCGTCAAGGTTGTGTTCCTGCCTCTGTCCCCAGACCGTTTCCATCCCCAGAAGGATCAAGTAAAGACCTGATTATTTCATGATCTTCGGTGATCCTTCGGATGTCGTCCTGGTACTTCAGGATGCATCCGATGGTTTCCCTCACCACCGCCTCGTCCAGGGAATCCCTCTCCATGGCCATGAGAGCCATGGCCCAGTCCAGGGTCTCCGAGACGCCCGGCCTTTTCAGAAAGTCGACCGTCCTGATCCGCTGCATGAAACGGGCGATCTGCCGGGCCAGTCTCTCCTCGATGCCGGGGACCCTGGTCATCACGATTCGGTGTTCCTTTTCAAAGGAAGGGTAGTCGATCCAGTGATAGAGGCAGCGCCTCTTGAGTGCATCGTGCACATCGCGGGTGCGGTTGGACGTGACCACCACCATGGGTCTCTTGAGGGCCTTCAGGGTGCCCACCTCCGGGATTGTGATCTGAAAATCCGCCAGCACCTCCAGAAGGAAGGCCTCGAACTCCTCATCCGATCGGTCGATCTCGTCAATGAGAAGGACCGGGGCCTTTTCGTTCGCAGTCAGGATGGCCTGAAGCAGGGGCCGTTTGATGAGGAACTCCGGACCGTAGATGACCTTTTCGATCTCCTCCTTGCCCTTCTTCGCCTGCTCACCCAGCCGGATGTGGAGGAGCTGTTTGGGGTAGTTCCACTCATACAGGGCCGTGGCGGCATCCAGGCCTTCGTAACACTGGAGGCGGATCAGTTCGGTGTCGAAGAGCCTGGCCATGACAACGGCCACTTCGGTCTTGCCTACCCCTGGTTCTCCCTCCAGGAAGACGGGTTTCTGCAGGCGATGGGCAAGGAAGAGGACCGTGGCCAGGGCACGATCCGCAATGTAGTCGGCCCCGGCAAGTTCCTCGGCTACCCGGTATATGGATTGGAAGTACACCTCGGAAGTCGCCATCTCGTATACCTTTCATGGTTTCATGGTCAGCAGCCTGCAAGAGATTAGTGGACAAGGGTCCTCCTTTTCAATGAAATTCATGCCTGGCCCTCCTCTGGACATTCGGATGCCCGCCTGTTAATCTTATCTGAAGATACCATGGCAAACCTGAGACCGGAAGACTTCATCCTTGAAGAGGGACCGATGGGTCCCATTGGGGAGGGGCAGGCCCTCATCCTGAGGGTCAACCGGAACTGCCCCTGGAACCACTGTCTCTTCTGCCACGTGTACAAGGGAAGAACCTACAGCGCCCGCAGCGTCCATGAAATCAAGGCGGACATAGACGCGGTGCGGCGGACACGGGACCTGCTGGAGGAGACGTCCTGGGGCATCGGCCTCCAGGGCCGGATCTCCCGGGAGAATTTTGTGCAGGCCATCACGGACCATCCTGCCATCTACGGCGATTCCCCGCATCCAGCCGACGCCGCGCAGTGGGCAGCGCTCAGAAGCCTTCAGAACGTGGCCAACTGGCTTCTTCACGGTGCTGAAAGGGTCTTTTTGCAGGATGCCAATGCCCTTGCCCTTAAGGCCAGCGCACTCCTCGAGGTGCTGCGATACCTGAAAGAGGTCCTCCCTAGCGTAAGGACCGTGACCACCTATGCCCGATCCAGAACATGCGCGCGGAGGTCGTCTCAGGAACTGAGGGACCTGAGCGAGGCAGGGTTGTCGTGGTCTTTCGTGGGCATCGAGTCGGGCTGCGACGAGGTGCTGGAAGGCATGAAGAAGGGGGTGACGGCGGAAGAGCATGTGCGAGGAGGGGTCAGACTCAGGGAGGCCGGGATCCGCATGGCCGCATTCGTCATGCCGGGTCTCGCAGGTGCAGACAGGGAGCTTTCCGGGAAACACATTCGTGAGACCGTGGCCGTGCTTAACAGGATTCGGCCCGAGGAAGTGAGGGTGAGAAGCCTGGCCGTGGTGGAGGGCTCCCCACTCCATGAGAAATGGCGGAACGGGGAATTCCATGCGTGTCCGGAGGACCGGTTGGTGGAAGAGATGAGGCTGCTCGTGGAAGGCCTTGAGGTTGACTGCACCCTGGAAACCCTTCAGATGACCAATCCCCTCTTTAGCGTGAAGGATCGGCTTTCAGGGATCAGAGAGCCCCTTATCCGCAGGATCGGGGAATACCAAAACCTGACTCCTGTGGAGAGGGCCGGTGTGATCCTGGCACAATACACGAATCGCGGGTACATGGAGATCGTGAAGGGCTGGGGAAGATACGATGAGACAATGGCCTCGCTCGTTGAGGATGCGAAAAGGTCTGTTCGTCGGGGATCCCGCGATGCCCCGGAGAAGGTTGACCGGGCCGTTTTCGCCATCAAGTCCAAAGGCGTTCCGTGACATTTCCCTCCCGCGCCTTCCCTTTCACGTTCGCATCGGGCGCTCTCGCGAATTGCAGACATGTTCTTGACAACACGACAATCTTGTTAGCAAGATAGAGTGTTCCAGTGAAGGAGAGAAACCCGAAGCACAAAACCTGAAACAGGAGGAGGGGATGAAGGTCACGGCCAATGGAATCGGCATCCATTGCACCCTGGAGGGATCGGAGAGCGCACCCGTCATAACGCTGAGCCATTCCCTCTCCACAAATCTCACCATGTGGGAACCTCAGATGGAGACGCTCCTCAGGTCGCACCGGGTTTTGAGGTATGATACCCGGGGTCACGGCGGGACGGATGGGTCGGAAGGCCCCTACACCCTGGAGATGCTCGCCGAGGACCTTCGTGCCCTGCTTCACGTTCTCGGCATTCCGAAGACCCATTTCATGGGCATCTCCATGGGTGGCATGATCGGGCAGGTTCTGGCCCTCAAGGCCCCTGAAATGCTGAGGAGCCTTATCCTGTGCGATACATCGAGCGAGATCCCTAAGGATGCCGGACCGATCTGGGAGGATCGTATCCGGACGGCGGAGACCCGGGGTATGGAGGCCCACGTTCCGGCCACCATAGAGAGGTGGTTCACGACCGGGTTCCGGAAGGCGCGGCCGGAGGTGATTGCCGGGGTGAGCTCCATGATCAGGGAGACCAGCCCCAGGGGATACATCGGCTGCGCCCATGCCATCCGGCGCCTGAACCTCACGGACCGTCTTTCCCGCATAAAGGTGCCTACCCTGATCGTCGTGGGAGAGGAGGATCCGGGCACGCCCGTTTCAGCATCGCGGACGATTCATGAGAAGATTGCAGATTCCGAGCTGATCATCCTGAAATCCGCCTCACACCTGTCGAACATCGAGCAGGCCGAGGCCTTCAACCGGACGGTTTCGGACTTCCTGGACGGGATTGAGGCGAAATGACCTTGCGAGTCCTGCGAAACCGGGATTTCATCCTCCTTCTGGCCCTTGCTTTGGGCCTGTTCCTCCATCACGGGGTTTCATGGACGCAACCCCTTACCCTGCCGGCCCTGGCCGTGGTCATGACCCTGTCCACCATGAGCGTGCCGGATCGCGTTTTCCGAGCCCCTCGCGCCCTCATCCTGCCCTCCCTCGTAGGCATCCTGATGAGCTACCTCGTCCTGTCGGGATTCCTCCTGATTGCGAGCGCCCTGCTGATTTCGGACCAGGCCCTTTGGGAAGGGTTTGTCATCCTGTCGGCCGTTCCGCCTGCAGTGGCCGTCATCCCCTTTTCGGAGCATCTCAAAGGGGATGGTGCCTACTCGCTGATGGGGACGGTGGGCGGCTATATCGGAGCCCTGGTGCTGATGCCCCTGGTGGCCGTCTCCATCCTCGGGGCCGGGTTCGTGGACCCGCGGAAGGTCCTCCTGATCATGGGGGAATTGATCGTGACTCCCCTCATCCTGTCCCGCCTCCTGATCTGGTTGAGGGTCGATCGAATCATCAACCCGTTCAAGGGCGCCGCCACGAACTGGGGTTTCTTTGTGGTAGTCTACACCATTGTGGGCCTCAATCACGACGTTTTCCTACACCAGCCGCTTATCCTTCTTCCGGTGGCCGTGATTGCCGTTTCGAGCACCTTCCTGCTTGGGCTTGTGATCGACTGGGTAGGGGTTCGGCTCGGGGTGGAGCATGGAAAGCGGGTCAGCCTTGTCCTTTTGGGAACCCTCAAGAATTATGGGGTAGCCGGGGGTATCGCGCTTGCCCTTTTCGACAAACAGACCGCACTCCCTGCCACGGTTTCGACCGTGTTCATGATCGTGTACGTGATCTGGCTGAACCTGAAGAGGCGAAGGGAGTGATCTGCCGGATCCTGAAGGGGGCTTGGCGAAGCGCATCTTGTCAGGATGAATGATCGCCCATGAATGGAAGCATGCAATGCGTAAGGGCCGCGCCGGGGGTGGTCGTATTTATGAAAAGGTGTACTATGGCATTCGGTAGACCAGGGAGTTGACATTCATCCCTGCGCCCACGGAGGCAAACACGATGATGTGCCCCGGCTGAAGCCGGTGGTTGTTGAGCTTTCCTTTCATCAAGAGATCGTAGAGGGTTGGGAGGGTGGCGACCGAGCTGTTCCCGAGCCAGGAAATCGTCATGGGCATGATGTGCTCGGGTATCTTCACTACCTTGTACAACTTGAAGAGCCTTTTCAGGATGGCTTCATCCATCTTCTGGTTCGCCTGGTGGATCAATAACTTCTCTACGTCGGTCAATGTCAGTCCCGCCTTGTCCAGGCTGCGCTTCACCACATCGGGAACGGTCCTGACGGCATACTTGTATATCTCATGACCGTGCATCTTGAGGTAGAGGTTGTCCCCGTTGAAATCGGGGTTGTTGGACTTGCCCATCCACAGAAGGAAGGCCTCATTCAGGGTATCGGATCGTGTCGCGTGGGAGAGGATGCCCGCCTCCCTGTCCGTGGCCTCCACAAGGGTTGCACCGGCCCCGTCGGAGTAAATCATGCTGTCCCTGTCGTGTGGATCCGAGACCCTGGACAATGTCTCCGCGCCGATCACCAGAACCTTCTTTGCATCGCCGGACCGGATATGACAATCAGCCAGGATCACCCCATGCAGCCAGCCGGGGCACCCGAAAGGCACATCGTAGGCGATGGTGTAAGGGTTTCTGATCCCGAGCATGTGTTTGACCCGCGCAGCGATCGTCGGAACCGTATCGGATCTCAGGCTGTTCTGTTTCACCTCCCCCAGGTTCTGGCCGACAATGATGTAGTCGAGGCTCTCCCGGTCCATGCCCTCCAGCGCGTTCTCGGCGGCCAGGAAGGCAATGTCCGATGTATTGAGATCCTCCGTCACGTATCTCCTCTCGTTGATGCATGTGATCTCCTGGAATTTCCGAATGATCTCGGTGTTGGGCAAGTCAATCTTCGTTCCGTCACCATCAAAGAAGGCGTGGCTTTGGAAATGATCGTTCGTCACCTTCAGCGTCGGAATGTAACTGCCGGTTGCTGTAATCATCGAATGGGGCATCGCAGAATCGCTCGACCTCCTCTGTACAGAAGGCCCGAACCGAGGATATCCAGTCTTCGATTCGGGCCTTGCGCTTGGTGCATGCTTCGACTCAGGAACGGACCTTCGGTGCCTCCTCTTTTACCAACGAATGCCCGCGGTGGTCAAGATTTTCTGTCGGCTACGGGGTATGGTAGCGGTAGTAGGCGGCGCAGGTCCCCTCGCTGGAGACCATACAGGGCCCTACGGGGTCGGAGGGAGTACATGCCTTTCGGTAGAGAGGGCATTCGGGCGGAATTTTGGCTCCGGTCAGAATCTCGCCGCAGGCGCACCCGTTGGGCTCCCTTGAAACAGGAAGGTGAATATGGAGGGTTTTCTGTGCATCTAAGGATGAGTATTCCCGCCTGATCCCGAGCCCGCTGCCCGGAATCGAACCGATTCCCCTCCAGACCGCATCCTTCGTTTCAAAGACCCGGTTCATGACATCCTGGGCCTTCGGGTTGCCTTCGGGGGCAACCGCCCTCGGGTAACAGTTGTCCACCCTCGCATTGCCGCTCTCGATCTGATCCACCAGGGAATGGACGGCCTGAAGGATGTCTACAGGTTCGAACCCGGCCACGGCACAGGGAATCCCGTACTTCTCGACCAGGGGCAGGTAAGCCTTTACGCCGATGATCACCGAAACATGGCCTGGAAGGATGAGACCGTCAATCTTCAGCTCTTCCGCCTCCATCAGGACCGTCAGGGCAGGCGGGATGAGCTTGTGGGCGGAGAAGACAAGGTAGTTTTCGATTCCCTGCTCCCTGGCGGAAAGAATGGATGCCGCGATGGTGGGCGCGGTGGTCTCGAAACCCACGCCGAGGAAAACGACGCGCTGATCGGGATGCTTTCTGGCCACCTCCAGTGCGTCGAAGGTGGAATAGACCACGCGCACATCCCTGCCCCTGGCCCGTTCTTTCTGAAGAGAGGAATCCGTGCCCGGCACCCTCATGAGATCGCCGAAGGTGGTTATGATCACATCTTCCAGCCGGCAGAAGGCGATACAGGCGTCGATTTCGTTCTGGGCCGTGACGCAGACCGGACACCCGGGGCCCGAGAGGAGGGAGATGGATGCCGGCAGCAGGCCCCGGATGCCGTTTCTGAAGATGGACACGGTGTGGGTGCCGCAAACCTCCATCAAGCGAATCTTCTTCCTGCTGAGCGCACGGATGCGATCGGCGATGCCCCGGGCGATCTTCGGATCACGGTATTCTTCCACGTGCCTGATGCCCATGGATCACCTATCCATTGCCTGTTGGCACGGTTTGTTGGTCAATCGAAAATTCTCGATCATCATTCGATATTCGTCTGCAGCAGCGCTGCGGGAGTGGAGCGGGAAACTCATGTGTCCTTTTCTGTAAGCGCCAGGGCCTCCCGGAGGATCTTGAGGGTTTCCATGGCATCCGCCTCGTCGATCTTGTGGAGTGCAAAGCCTGCATGAACGATCACGTAGTCCCCCACCTTCGGGTCTTCCAGGAGGAGAAGGCTCGCAGATCTCCTCACCCCTTCCACATCGATGGTGGCAAGGCCGTCTTTGATGTCCACGATCTTGGAGGGAATGGCAAGGCACATCCTCAGGGACTCCTCTTGCTGTAATGCACGCCCAGTCGGGACATCTCCTGGAGCACCATCTCTATCACGTCGTCTATCCTTGACTGGAGGATGGGAGTCAGTTCGACCGAAAGCGTGTCAATGTCCTCAGGTTCGATGCCCACTATCACGGTTTCAGGGACCCTGTCAAGGGCCTGGCAGAGGGTGAGGGCCTCCAGGAAATCGACCTGATGAAGGGAGTTCTTCGCCCGCACCCTGGCAGGGATTTGCTCTCCTGCCAGACGGTACAGCGTGCCCGGTTCCCCGCGATTCCTGATGGCATCCACCACGATGAGATGGTCCGCTTCAGACATGACGCCGAGGAGATTCACGCCCAGCACACCGCCGTCCACGAGGGAGACGTTTTCCGGAAACTCATAGAGATCCTCCAACCTCTGGACGACGCGGATGCCGAAGCCCTCGTCCCTGAAGAGGAGACTGCCGATCCCCAAAACCATGATGTGAAGTGGGTTCATGTTCAGCAGGGGTCAGAAAAACCGTCTCCCCTCGGCCACCACACAGGTGGTATTGGGGGGAGACGGTTCAGGGCTTAGAGAGCCCTCACTTTGTAAACCTGATTGGAATTGGGGTCGATAACATGGATGCCGCAGGCGATACAGGGATCGAAGGAATGAACCGTACGTAGCACCTCCAGGGGCTTCTTGGGGTCCGCCACCGGGGTTCCAATGAGGGATTCCTCCACCGGCCCCTTCTTTCCCTTTTCATCCCTGGGGCAAAGATTCCACGTGGACGGGACCACATACTGGTAATTGTGGATCTTCTTGTCCTTGATCTCGATCCAGTGGCCGAGGCTTCCTCTGGCCACGTCATTCAGGCCGACCCCCCGGACCGTGCCTGCGGGGAAATCCCAGGGCTGGTAGGTCTTGAGGTCGCCCTTTTTCACTCGATCCACCAATTCCATGATCCATCTTTCCATGGCATCCCCGATGGCCACGGTTTCAAGACCCCTGGCCGCCGTCCTTCCCAGGGTGGAGAAGAGGGCTGTTACGGGAATGCCGAGTTTGGTGATCGTGGTGTCCACCACCTGCTTGATCTCCTTCATGCCTCTGGCATAGGCCACCAGCACCCTCGCAAGGGGTCCCACCTCACAGGGCTCACCCTCATAGCGTGGGGCCTTGAACCACGAATATTTCGTATCCGTCTTGTAGTCCCCGGGCTTGGGTTTGGTCTCTCCCTTGTAGGGATGCTTTGGCGAGCCCTCCTCGTACCAGGAGTGGGCCACGTGTTCGGTTACCTTATCCTGCTGGGCCATCTTTACACCCTTGAGGTCCCGTTTCATGATCACGCCCCTGGGCATGAAGAGGCTCTCCGGTTCCTTATCGGTCTCGGGGAGATCACCCCAGGCAAGAAAATTGGTGGTGCCTCCGATGGCCCCCCAGTCCTTGTAAAAGGATGCCACGGCCAGGAGATCGGGGATATACACGTTTTTGACGAAGTCCTGAGTTTCCTTCCAGAGGTAGAGGAACTGGGCGATGCGGTCCGGCGTGAGGTCCCTCACGGAGGTCACCCCACCCACCACCAATGACTGGAGGTGCGGGTTCTTGCCTCCGAAGATGGCGTGCATCTTTGCCGACTTCGCCTGGAGCCGGAGGGCCTCGATGTAGTGGGCCGCAGCCATGAGATTGGCCTCAGGAGTAAGCTTGTAAGCGGGATGGCCCCAGTAGGCATTGGTGAAGGGTCCCAACTGCCCGCTGTCCACAAAGGTTTTGAGGCGCTGCTGGACGCTTTTGAAGTAGGAGGTGCCGCCCCAGGGAGCGTTGCTTACATTGTCCGACAGGGCCGCGGTTTTCGGTACATCCGCCTTCAGGGCGCTCACGATATCTACCCAGTCCAGGGCATGGAGGTGATAGAAATGGACGATATGGTCATGCTGGAACTGGGCGCCATGGAGAAGGTTCCTCAGGATGCGCGCATTTTCGGGGATCTTGACACCTACTGCATTTTCGACTGCCCTCACCGAGGACAGGGCGTGGGTGTACGTTCAGACCCCGCAGGAGCGCTGCACGAAGTGGTGTGCATCGCGGGGATCCCTGCCGAGCAGGATCATCTCGATGCCCCTGAACATCTGGCCTGAACTCCATGCGTTCTTCACCTTGCCGTTTTCCACCTCCACCTCAATCCGGAGATGACCCTCTATCCTGGTAATCGGATCGATCATGATCTTTGTAGCCATAGTGTCTCCTCTCATTCTCTGGTGTGAAGTATGCTTTCAGGGTGCCTTCGATGCCCCTACTTTGACTTGTAAAAGGGTGTCATCTTGTCCCAGAAATCGGGCTCACTGCATCCAATGCAGGGATGTCCTGCCTGAACAGGCCAACTGGTGCCCCCATGGAACTTGACGGTGGGGCAATTGTTATAGGTATCCGGCCCCCTGCAGCCCAACTTGTAGAGGCAGTAACCCATGGTCGCTTCCACGGACCCAAATTCTTCCACGAACTCGTCGTTCTCAAAGTGGGACCTCCTCGGGCACTGATCGTGGACTGTTTTCCCGTAGGCAAAGAGAGGACGGCCCAGTTCGTCGAGGGCGGGAAGCTTGCCCAGGAGGAGATAGTTCACGACCGTTCCCACGAAATTAACAGGGTTGGGCGGGCAGCCCGGCACGTTGACCGGCTTGATGCCCAGGGCATCCCCGACCCCTTTGTAACCGCCGGGGTTGGGCTTGGCCGCCTGCACGCCCCCGAAACAGGCACACGTGCCAAGGCAGACCGTGGCCAAGGCGTTCGGGATGACGTCCTTGGCGATCTGCAGAAAGGTTCGTCCGCCGATCTTTCCGTAGACGCCGTTGTCTTTGGTGGATATGGCCCCCTCCACAACGCAGATGAATTTCCCTTTGTGCTTTTCCACCGCGGCCTTCAGGTTTTCCTCGGCCTGGTGCCCTGCAGCGGCCATGATGGTCTCGTGGTATTCGATGGAGAGGATTTCCAGGATAAGCTCGTCGATCCAGGGATACATGGATCTCAGAATGGCCTCTGTGCAACCCGTGCATTCGGCGAAATTGAGCCAAATCACGGGCGGCCGCTGCTTCGGTGCCGCAAAGACCTCCGCGACCTTGGGCACGAAGGATGCAGAAAGCCCCATGGTGGCGGTGAGAAAGGTGCAGTAACGCATGAAGTCCCTTCTGGAGACCCCTTTCTCTTCCAGTCGTTCATAGAATCCCTTTTCCATATTCACCTCCC
>JAFGPH010000043.1 GCA_016926135.1 Deltaproteobacteria bacterium | reverse complement strand
CCGCGAAATGCCGATCCTCTCTGAAAGCTGCTCGCGCGAAAGCTTCCGGCGCAGCCGGGCAATGCGGATACTACTGCCCAATCGGATGAGTACGTCCTCGACCGCTGCGGGCGTGGATTCTGCGATTTTACTCAGCCTTGTCATTTTGAGCCTACATAAAAGACATATAAGTTGATTTAAAACAACATATACCCCTGTCCAGTGTTGGTCAAGCAGATTCTGGTAATCAATCCTGGAGCCCAGCAGGCAGAAACATAGGGCATGGCTGATGATCGCATCGGCCTCAAGGATTTTCATGATGCTGAGATCTCTTCCGCCCAAAAGTGATGTCCCGGTTCCTCGTAGAGCTGACGGAGGATTGAAAACACGGCAGAAACATCCCCCGGCCCGTTGGGGTAATTCGGATGGCTGGCTACACGGATAAACCCGTTTTCGGTGATTGGGCAGGTTGCCCAGGATAGATTCGCTTTGCCTGCGAACCATCGATGGGCAGATCGATGATGGACATGCATCGGGTCCGTCAGGGCCAAACGCATCGACTTTGGATTGTCAAGACCAGGAAAGCTTTCCCGATTCAGCTTCCATGAGGGCTAACGGAGCCGTTTGATCGCCGCTACGCCATCTGCCGGGATCCTGTGTGCCTTCCCACGGGTCAGAAGATAGATCCTTGCTGCCTCGTCGATCTCTTCAGCCACATTGAGCGCATCCTGAAGGGACTTCCCGACGGTCACAAGGCCGTGATTCTGAAGCAGCACCGCAGAACAGGCCTGATCACGAAAACACTTTGCGCCCGCTTCGAAGAGCGCCCTCGATCCAGGGGTCATGTAGGGGAGCATGGGGAGAGGATGGGCGAGGTAAACCGATCCAGGGGTGAGGGGCGGGAGCACGTCGGGTCCCGGTTTAAGGAGGGTGGAGAGGGCAATCAGATATGAACCGTGCGCGTGGCATACGGCGTTGACGTCCCTGCGGCATGCCATGATGAGGAGATGCATGCCCAAATCCTTCGTGGGGGTGCCGCCCCTCAGGGTTCTGCCGCCTTCATCTACAACGACCACGTTTTCAGGTGTCACGTCTCTCAGGGAGTACCCCGAGGGCGTCACCAGGAATCTCTTTCCCACGCGCACGGAAAGGTTTCCACCGACCCCCGTTACCAGATGTCTATCGTAGAGCAGACGGCAGAAACGGCTGAAATCCTTATTCGTCATTTTTCCGCGCTACCGCGAATGCCCACTGGGATGTGAAGGTGATACGGGAGGAACTATTTCCCGCTGCTTGATATCCTCCAGTTTGTCCGATCTCTCCATCTCGTAAGTACGATAGCGTTGCTCCATAATCTGGGGACTCTTCCCGGGCAGGGTTTCCCTCTCCAGTTGACCGGCTACCTCCTCCAGAAAGGATTTGGTCTTTGCCGGATCAAACCGCACCTCGCCCAGACCTCGGCGGTCGGCCTCCAGGATCTCGTTTTCCCGGACCAGCTGTTTCTTTCCGTCGATAAGGCTGGTCAGTTCGATCATTCCCTCGAATACATACACCCGGGTGATCACATTCGCGACAGCCTGCCCGACCTGTGCGAGCATCGGGCCAAGGCCCGCCACCCTTACGGGGCCGCCCCCGGAACTTATTTCCCGAGCTTCCTGCACCTCCACGCCGAACTTGGTTCCACGCACACCCACCATGGCGGTCAGGGTCTTGATCTGGAACTTCATGTCTTTGTAGCCGAAGAGAGGAAGGGCGTAAAAAATGGCTTTGCCCTTCATCATATCGAAGGATGCGCTCTTCTTGCCTTCCAGGAGACTCAGGGCCACCTCGCCGACGTCGAGACGGCTCTCCGGGGCGAGCATGACCACACTCTTGTCCTTGAATTCGATCCGCGCACGGCAGTCTTTGAGGCTGAAGAGGGCATCTTCCTCAAAGACCGAATCCTTCTCTTTGCCATAGAAGCCGGCATTCAGTCTCTTGTGAAGGACCACCATCCTGCCCTGCCCCTTGATCGAGGTCAGGGTACCCACTTCGGACGTGTCCGACCGGACGAACTGCTCGCCGATCTGGAGCTGCCTCAACTCCTCGGGCAGGCCCTTTGCGGAATCGCGCGCATGGGAAACAGAGGCGAAAGGGAACAGGAGGCACAGAAAGGCCGAGATTCCCACGCAGACAAAACGTGAAACGCATACCTTCATGGCAGAACCCCCTCCTTAGACGCTCATGATTCTGGTACCTATTTTGACCAGGTCTACCGGTATTGCAAGCGGATTCTTCATCTTTGGGATTTCACCTTGACCGCCCTCCCCTCCCCTGTGCTATGAGAGACTGCAACACACGCAAGCCGCGGAAAGGAAACGCATGAAAGTAGCACAGTTCTACGAAGGCCCCGGTATCCGCTTGGGGTTCGTCGAGGGAGACTCCCTCATCCCCCTGGATTTCCCGGGATCCATGACGGATTTTATCAAAGGAGATGGGGTGTTACGGCACTCAGGGGACCCGGTACACCTTCAGAGCATCCGACTGGCCCCTCCTATCACGGAGCCATCGAAGATCATCGCCATCGGTCTCAACTACATGGACCACATTGAGGAGAGCAAAGGAACGATCCCCAAGGTCCCGGTCGTGTTCGCCAAGTTCCCGAACGCCTTGGCGGCCCATCTTGAGCCCATTGTCTGGAGACAGGACATTACCTCCAAGGTGGACTTTGAGGCGGAACTGGCCGTTGTCGTGGGCAAGAGGATTTCGTCCGTATCCCGAGAAGAGGCCTTGCAGGCGGTTTTCGGCTATTCGTGCGCCAATGATGTCAGTGCAAGGGATCTGCAGTTTGGCGACGGCCAATGGGTTCGCGGAAAGTCGCTGGACACATTCTGCCCGCTGGGGCCCTGGATCGTAACCGCGGATGAGATAGCGGATCCCCATGACCTGGAGATTCGGTGTGTGGTCAACAAAGAAGTCATGCAGCAGAGCAATACGGGCAGAATGATCTTCCGGGTGCCGGAACTCATCAGCTTCCTCTCCTCCCATTTTACCCTGTTTCCGGGCGACGTCATCCTGACGGGAACACCCCACGGTGTGGGGGCATTCAGAGACCCCTCCGTCTACCTAAAAGACGGGGACGAGGTGGTGGTGGAGATTGAAGGCGTCGGACGACTGCTGAACCCCTGTCGCGTCCTTTAAACGGTCGTTCGAAGCAATGCGGAGTTCCTGCCGCACGCCCGCAAGGATTCCCCCGAAATATCGCTTGCGAAAGAGGAACCTCGCCCTCAGGGAACGAAACTCTCCGGCCGGGTTTCCACCAGGGAGATCGCATCCTCGGGGCAGCTCACCCTGCACAGTCCACAACCCATGCACTTCTCGCTCTCGACGAAGCTGGCATCCCCCTCGCCATCGACCCAGGAAATGGCGCCGAAGTAACAGCGCTCGTGACACGTGCCGCAACCGCTGCAGCGTTCCGGGTCGATGGCGGCGGTAAAGCGGCTGGGATCAATCACCCTGATCCCGCCCTTGATCAGTATGGGCATGGTCTGACAACAACAGGGGCAGCAGTTGCAGATGAAGTGATCCACCTTCTGACGGTTCATGGTCACGTGGACGAGGCCCTTCTCCTCCGCCTCCCTGAGGATGGCCAATGCCTCTTCCACATTGATCCTCCGCCCGGTCCCCCTCGTGATGGAATAGAGGGCTGCGTTGTTGACCTGAATGCAAGTCTCCAGGGGATGATCGCATTTCCGGGCGGTAAGGCGGCAGGTGCAGTTCGTGACAGCGAGGTGCTGGGCCTTCCGGACGATCTCGCTCACGCTTTCAGAGTCCAGGATATGGGTTCTCGCCTCCACCGAGACATTCACGGGGATGACCCTTGTGTAGGGTTTGTCTACCATCTGACTGATGCGGCGAGCCAGGTGCGGCCATTCTGTCTCCATGAATTCCTGCCACAGGTCCAGGAAATCCCTGGAGGCGTCCTTCCACAGGATCGAGGCGTCGTGGAACTGCACGATGTCTCTGCACATGCGGTAGCTTGGTGGTGAAGTCCTGGTGGAAGGGAATACCACACCCTTCAGAAACAGATCCTGAAGCCTCCTCTCGATCTCCTGATTGCTACAGCCGGTTTTTTCCAAAAGCTCGGTTGCCGTGGAAGGCAGGGACAGAAGGATCCGCGCATCCGTGTCGTCGGCGAGCATCTCGAAAAGCCTCGGGATAATGCCTGAATCGCCCAAACCAATACGATTCGCGAGTTCCTGGTACGGTGTCATCTATCCTCCTTTCCATCGCTTGCGGCTCGACCCCGGGCGCAGCACCGCCGGTCTCAGCAGTCCCCTCTGCCCGATCGTTCGTGGGGTACGCCACCTATTGAGGAGTGCAGTATGAATCTCTCTTGCTTCCCCAATCTTTGAAACAAGCTCGTATTCATTTTGCTTTTTTAACCTATCCCTCCACCGCTCGTCCATTCTTTTCATGGGCCCGCAACAGGGGAGGTTCAGGAAGTGAAAAACGCCTTCCGTGCTTCCCACAAGTCCACCGGCAACTGTGTGGCCCCCGTCCGTAGAAGTGCTACGGCGGAGGACGGGCTACGGAGGAGGGAGGGCAACGCAGCAGATGACGTTTAATGGTGAATCAGGGTGCGTTCGGGATCGTTGACAGGAAAGCACGGTTCACCTATATTTCGATCTCATGCTTCATCCCGCGCCACGGGTAAGAAGGACGAAGATTCTGTTCCCCCGGAATCCACCCGTCGGCCGGTGGAACCTCTAGTCATAAAACCTCTTCCTGCAGTGAGTTGTTCGTGTGCCTGATCCTCTTCGCATACCGGTCCCATCCGGGCTTCGATCTCATCCTTGCAGCCAACCGGGATGAGTATTACGAGCGGCCCTCCGCATCCCCGCAGTTCTGGGAGGAGGCACCTCAAGTGCTGGCCGGCAGGGACCTCGTTGCGGGGGGCACATGGTTGGGAATCACCCGCAGAGGACGCATCGGCGCCATCACCAACTACCGGGACCCTTCGTCGCTCAAGAAGAACGCCCCTTCCAGAGGGCGTCTGGTGGGCGATTTCCTGCTGGGAAAGGAAGATCCTTTGGGTTACCTGGAAAACATCCACAGGCAGGCGAATCGCTATAACGGGTTCAATATTCTGCTGGGTGACAGGAGGACCCTCTACTGGTACTCCAACAGGGACGGCCGCATCCTGAATCTGTCGCCCGGCCTGTACGGGCTGAGCAACCATCTGCTGGACACACCCTGGCCCAAGGTCTTGAGGGGCAAGGAACGGATGGCCGAGATCCTCAAGGGCACAGACGCTGCCTTCCCGGAAGAGCTTTTTCAACTCCTCCAGGATAGACGATTCCCGCCCGATGAGGAACTTCCTTCCACGGGCGTGGATGTGGAATGGGAAAGGGTGCTCTCTCCCCTCTTCATCCGGAGTCCGGTTTACGGCACCCGGTCCTCCACCCTCCTGTTCATCACCGGGGACAGCCGGGTCACCTTCCTGGACCGGACCTTTCATTCGGGCCCGGAACCCCTGGATTCCAGGAAATTCGATTTCGCCCTTGACCACTAGAACTTGTCTTGATGAGTGAACTCGCCCACCTCACGTCTCTTGGGGGCGGGCGAATCCTTCGCAGGGTACCCCACGGGGATGAGGGCAACCACCTCGTAACCGTCTCCCACGCCGAGAACCTTCTTGGCCTTGTCATGATCCAGGAGGCCGATCACGACCGTCCCCAGGCCCAGATCGTGCGCCGCCAGGCAGAGACTCTGGGTGGCAATGCCCAGGTCAAACATGAACCAGTCCCCGAACTTGGTGGTAACCTCCCCCTTGTAGTAGCCCGAGCTCTTCAGCTTGCCGCATAGGGCCATGACCACGGGAGCCTCCAAGATGCCCTTGGAGGCCGGATTGGTGGGAGGCAGGGCCTCCTCCTTGAGTCTCTCCTTGATGCCCGGGTCCTTCACAATCACCACTTCCCAGCACTGCGTATTGGCCCATGAGGGCGACCACTGGATCGCCTCAAGGATCTGCTGAATGTGAGGCTCCGGAATGTCTTTCTCCTGGTACCTGCGAATGCTGCGCCTGCTTTTGATGATGCTCATGAAATCCGCCATACTTTCTCCTCTCCTCTCTCGATAGATCAGTGGGTCATTTGCACTGACGGGTGTTCTCTTGGCCCTGGAATGGAGTGTCGACCATATGATATATCCAGGGGCATTGGATGATCGCCTCATGTCCTTTCTTTTTCCTTCCTCAATACCCTGATGTCCGTAATCCTTGTTGCTGGGTATTGGCCCTCCCTATCCTTTTCCAGATACTTGACCATGTCCCATATCGTGTTCAGGGCCATTGATACCCCGACCAGGGCCTCCATCTCCACACCGGTCCTCGCCTGGGCCTTCACCTCACAGGAAGCCGTCACATGGCTCACATGGATTTCGAAGGCCACGGACACCTTATCCAGGGGGATCTGGTGACAGTGCGGGATGAGAAGATGGGTCTGCTTTGCCGCATTCATGGCCGCCACCTCCGCAACCGGCAGAGGGTTTCCCTTTCTGATCCCGCCTGCACGGATCTCTTCAATGGTCCTCGGCGAGAGGTAGATCTTTCCCTCCGCCTCGGCCTTGCGGCGGATCACGGCCTTCTCCGTCACATCGATCATGCCCATCGGTTTCCTCCTCTCCCCAAAACCCGTATGTCGAACCCTTGCTTCCGCGTGACCTCACAGGTAGAGTTCTTCCTTCCTGCTCGCCTCCGCCTTGATGCGCTTGACGGTCCGCATGAGGGCATCGAAAACATTCTCCCGGATGTCTCCGGCCACGGCCACGGCGAGGATCTCCTCCCCCACCTTCAGGTGGCCCTCGTTGAAGTCCACCAGCACGTCCACGATCCCCGGGAGCACCCGCACCTCCTCCAGGATTTTCTCCACACGCCCATGATCCACAACCACGTCCATCGCCTCCACGGGACGGCCGTCCCGGGAGGATCCGCGCACCACACCCAGGTGCGAGGCGATCATTCCTATCTTGCGCGAATCAGGATGTTTCCTGAGGGTCGCTATCATCCGGTTCAAGTCCATTGACGTTCTCCTCGACATAGTCAGAATCTAGATTGAACAGTCTCCTCGCCATGTCCAGATAATTGTCCCTGGTAGGCCGATCCGCCTTTCTCTTCAGAACGAGGATGGGATCGTTGATAATCTTTTCCGTGATCGAGAGCGTAAGGGTTTCGATCACCTCGATCTGCGACGGACTGAGACCGCCCAGATTTCCCAGGCTCCGCTTGATCTCCGCTCTTCGGATCGCCTCCGCCTTTTCCTTGAGGGAGACGATGGTAGGAACCACATGAAGGGTCTTCAGCCACTTATCAAACCGCACCACCTCTTCCTCCACGATGCGCTCCGCCTTCAGGGCCTCCTCCTGCCGCTGCGCCTTGTTGAGTTCCGTCACCGCCCTCAGGTCATCGATGTCGTACAGGTAGACGTTTCCCAGGTCGTTCACCCTGGGTTCCACGTTCCTGGGCACGGCAATGTCCACAAGGAAAAGGGGCCGGTTGCGCCTCTTCCTGAGGCAGCCCCTGACCTGGTCGTGGGTGACCACATATCCTCCCGCCGCCGTGGAGGTGATGACGATGTCCGCTTCTTGGAGCAGGGATTCGATCTCTTCAAAGGCCACGGCCTTTGCTGCGAAGGCATCCGCCATTTCAACAGCCCTTTCAAAGGTCCTGTTGGCCACCAGCAGTGTGTCTGCCCCGTTCTTGACCAGATGCTTGGCCGCCAGTTCCGCCATCTCCCCTGCCCCGACCAGAAAAATTCCTTTTCCCCTGAGATCATGAAAGATCTTCTTGGCCATCTCCACGGCCGCATAGCTGACGGAAACCGCGGAGTCGGAAACGCCGGTTTCGGTTCTCACCCTCTTGGCCACGTGAAAGGCCTTGTGCATCAACCTGTTCAGGATGACCCCCGAGGTCTTCTCTCTGGCGGCCTGGGCATAGGCCTGCTTGATCTGGCCAAGGATCTGGGGCTCCCCAACCACCATGGAATCCAGACTCGATGCGACCCTGAATATGTGCCGTACGGCATCCCTGTCTTCAAGGGTGTAGAGATTCGACGCGAAACGAGTCTCGCCGATACCCCCGAGGCGGGCCATGAGCGAGAGGACGCACTTCCGCGCTTCCTGAGGCTCCTCGGTGATGACTAGGGCCTCTACCCGATTGCACGTGGAGAGATAGAGCCCCTCCCTGACGCACGACAGTTGACGCATCTCGTCAAGCGCGGCCTGAGCGATTCCGGGTTCCCTGGCCATGCATTCCCTGATCTCCACGGGAGCGGTCTCGTGGTTCATCCCGATGTCGAGGATCTTAGTCATAGCCCCGGCTGTCCTCCAAGGCTCCTGAAACTGTGGTAGTCACTCATCCACAGACCGATACCGAGGAAGGTGAAGAGAAGCACCAGAAAAGCAAGAATGGACAGTATCGCCGCTCTTCGACCTCTCCAGCCCACCGCCAGTCTCTCGTGGAGAAGTACGGCATAGAAAAGCCAGGTGATCAGGGACCAGACTTCCTTGGGGTCCCAGCGCCAGTAGCTGCCGAGGGCAACCTGGGCGAAGAAGGCACCCGTCATCATCCCGACAGTCAGCAAGGCAAAGCCATACAGCAACGAGTAATGATTGATCGAGTCAAGAGTCTGGAGGGAGGGGAGCCTTCTGTACAGGGACCCGAATCTCTTCCTCTTGATCTGGTTTTCCTGGATCAGATACATGATGGCCGCCATGAACGCCACGGCGAACATCCCGTCCCCCATGACGGTCGTCAAGACATGCATGGAAAGCCACACGCTCTTGAAAACGGGCTTGACCACCACCTCCCGGGCCGGGAGGGTGGAAGAGATGATCATCAGAAATGCAGCCAGGGGAGAGATGAAGGAGCCAAGGACCATGAGCCTGAATTTGAGATGGAGGAGCAAGTAGGCTCCCAGAATCGTCCAGGCAAAAAAGGACAGTGCCGTCTTGAAGCTCAGTACCGGCGCAGCGCCCAGCACAGAATAGCCGTGGGCCAGTTGCAGTGTCAGTACGGCGAAGCCTGCCAGAAGAATCCTGTAGGACCAGAGGTATACGGATTTCTCCTGTTTGATAACGAAGACGATGAAACCGCCCGTAGCCAGCAGAATGAGGAAAAGCGCCAATGTGGAAAGCATCAGTCCCATCGCGTCAGGTGACCTCGATCGTTTTCTTCATATCCAGGGGGGACAGTGTGGTTCCCGTGATACGGTTCAACGTGGAGGCCGCTCCTGCCCAGTCTCCCGACCGGATACGTTCCAGGAGATCGGACTGGACGAGGTCGCGAAAGATTTCGCTCCTCTCTTCCAGAGAAAGCCCCCGTGAGAGGATCTCTTCCCGCAGAAGGCCCATCAGGATCAGGAAGGATTCATATTCAGCACCGAAGATCTGTTCCAGTTGCTCCCGCACCCTCCTGGCCAGGGCCGGGCTTTTCCCGGAAGTGGAGACAGCAATCACCAGGTCCCCCCGCCTGAGCACCGAAGGCACGATGAAGGTGCAGTCCGAAGGCTGGTCCACCGCATTGACCAGAATGCCTCTTTGCCTGGCGCACTCACTCACCCTCCGGTTTGCATCCGGGTCGTCGGTTGCCGCAACGACCATCCACGCATCCTGGAGATCGTCTTCCCTGAATTCCTTACCCGCAAACCGGATCCTCCCCTCTTCCACGTGGCCCTTGAGCGTCTCGGTGAGTTCCCTGGCTGTGATGAAAACGGAGCCTCCGAACTCCAGAAAAGTCTCGACCTTGCGCTGGGCCACAGTACCGCCGCCCACCACCAGGACTTTTCGTCCCCGAAGATCCAGGAAAACAGGGTAATACGGCATGGCCGCCAAGTGCCTCCGTGACCGATGGCAAAGGTTGCAGGTTCAGGGTTCCTTCAAGAATCTCTTCATTTTCTTGCACCTTGGACCTTGTCCCTTGATCCTCCTCAAATGTACTGGTCCACCAGGTCCGTAATGAACCTCTCCACCTCTCCCATGCCCCCTTTTTCCTTTAAATCATCCACGAGCCTTCGTAACTTTTCATAAGTGGCCGGATCGCGATTGAGATCCTCGACGGAACGGTAGGCCCCTCCCCTTCGGCCTACGCGATAGACCAGGCGGTCGGTCTCGGGAAGCGCCAGGTATCGGTTGATCACTTCAATCATCTTCTCCCTGTCAGCGGGGAGTTTCCCCGTGACTTCCTCCAGGAGATTCATGATGTGGTCACTCGTAACAACGCTCGAAATGCCCTCAAGGTTCCCGATGAACACTCGCAGCTCCTCGGCCAGCATATCATCCGTCTGCATCGTAAACTCGCCGCTCTTCAGTTTCTCAAAGAGCAGCACCCTTTCAGGCACGCGTAGACTCCTGAGCCGAATGAAATGGGGATTGATCTGATTGAGCACCTTCGCCGTCGCCGTGGCGTGTTCTTTCCAATGCTCCTGACCCCCAAGACCTGGCATCACGTACTCGGAGAGTTCCATCCCGGCATCCAGGATCTTCCTTCCCGCCTCAACGTGCTGAAAGGCACGAACCCCCTTCTTCATCATCTTCAAAAGCGGATCGTATCCCGTTTCAAGGCCGACATGGACCCTATCCAATCCTGCCTCGTGGATTCTTGTAAGGGCCTCAACGGATTTGCGGACAATCGTTCTGGATCGGGAATAGGTCGTGACCCTCGTGATCTCGGGGAACTTCTCGCGGAGGAATCGGAGAACCTCTACCAGATCATCCGTCCTCATGACAAGGTTGTCTGCGTCCTGTAAAAAGCAGGAACCTGTTCCGTAATACAGCCATGCTGCAACGCCCCTGAACACGTCACTGTATTTTGTACCGGTGAAGATATGGCTGATGACCGCATCATGGATGGTTCCGCTGTAACCGAGTCCCCAGGAAAGGGCCTTGATCTCATTGGCAATGTCCCGCGCTGTCTGAATGTCTTTCTTGATCTCATCCACTGTCCTGAGGGAAAACTTCTTTCCTTTGTACACCGGACAGAACAGACATTGATTCCATGGACAATTGCGGGTCAGTCTCAGCAGAAGGCTTTGTGCCTCATTAGGCGGCCTGATGGGTCCCTGTTCGAAGCTTGATCCTCGTTGCATTTCCTATCGTTCCTCCCCGGGCTATGATGGTTTGGTACCATCCGCTCTCATGTTCAATAACATATATCAATCCCACAGAATTTCAAGTCATTCAGGCATGGCACCCCTTCTCAATCCCTTTGCCTTGGAGGGCCTTTCGTGCTATAAAATGGCGCACCGCTCGGCGCTCATGGCCGTCTTGATTCCGCCGGGTGACCGGAAACCCTCACGGCAAGGAAGCCACACCGGGCGGGTCCTGATGACTGAAGTTGGTATCTTTGCTGAGACAAGGATCTCTCGCGATGAGTGAACAGAGAACCTATTTCATGGAGAGTCCTGAGGAGGCTGTTCGCCTGGACCTGAAAACCGACCCCGAAGCGGTTCGAAGGCAGGCCTTCTGGTCCGGCATCCGGCCGGGTCTCAGGGTCCTGGACGCAGGATGCGGTCCCGGCAGGATCACCTCCATCTTGCACCACATGATCCAGCCCGGGGGCACCATTCTGGGCGTGGACTATTCTCAGCAAAGGATAGAGTATGCCCGCGAGCATTATGGCGGCCAGCCGGGCCTGGGTTTTCAGGTCCAGGATCTGAGAAAACGCCTCGACGTTGAGAGCCCGTTCGACCTCATCTGGGTGCGCTTTGTGATGGAGTACAATTTTGGGGAGGGACCCAAAATCGTCAGAAATCTCACAGAGTGCCTCAGGCCCGGGGGCACCCTCTGCCTCATGGACCTTGATCACAACTGCCTGAGTCACTACGAATTGCCCGCGTTCATGGAGGAGATCCTTCTGGACCTCTCCCGAAGGGTGCAAGAGACCTACAATTTCGATGCCTTTGCCGGAAGGAAGTTATACGCCTACATGTATGATTGCGGTTATCAGGACATCCAGGTGGATCTCCTCCCCCACCACCTGATCTACGGTGATTTGAGGGATCTCGATGTCTTCAACTGGATCAAGAAGGCGGAGGTCGTCTCCGAAAGGGCCAAGGGCATGTTTGAGAAATACCGGGGCGGGCATGAAGGCTTTTTTGAGGACTTCAAGTCATTTTTCTGGAACCCGAGAAGATTCACTTACACCCCCTTGATTCTCTGCAAGGGGGTCAAACCTTCCTCGTGAGACCCGGCGCCAGCCGATCCATCCTTGAAGAAATTGAACCCATAGGCATCCACCCCTTCCTTTTTCCCCCGAACCTTCAGGCTTCCCAGATGCCGGATGGCGGGATAGTAAGGATGGTCGTTCAGATTCTCCCACACCTCTCTACCCATGATGATCGGATACTCGTTGAAGTGCCTCGTGAACTCCTGTAGCCTCGCGGCGCTGTTCACCGTGTCGCCGATCGCCGTGTATTCGATTTTGGTCTGGCATCCTATGTTCCCCAGAACCGCCCTCCCCGCATAAATGCCGATCCCCACCCCCATGGGCTGTCCCGCAAGAATAAAATCTCTTGTGAGTTCAAGGAGTTTACACGCAGTGGTAAAAGCCTGGGCCGCATGATTCTCCAGGGGCTCCGGTGCCCCGAAGATGGCCAGAAAGCCGTCACCGGTATACTTGTTGATGTGCCCCCTTCCTTCGAAGACCACGAAAGAACATCTCTCGAAGTAGCTGTTCAAGAATGAGACCACGTCCGTAGCGTCCATGGTCTCCGAACTCGACGTGAAGCCCCGAATATCGAGAAACAGCACCGTTATGGAAGACTCCTCACCCTTGAGCAGATCCACATCGTTGGTGTCCACGTACCTCTTGATGATGGGTGCGGGCACGTATTTCTCGAAGAGCTTTCTCAGGCTCTGCTCCCTCTCCTTACTCTCCTGGAGCTTCTGGTAGGACATGGCATTGTGGATGCTGATAGCGATCTGCGTGGCTATCCCCATGAGGAGCGACATGTCGCTCTGACTGAGGGGTCTCTTGGACTGGAGATTGTCCACGAACAACACTCCCAGCGATTCTCCCTCGTAGACCAGAGGCACACAGATGAAAGACTGAGTGCCCGTCTTTTTGAGAAAATCCAGGCTTTTCGTGGAAAGGTCTCTCTCAATTTTGGTTGTGTCGTTGACCAGGAAGGGCCTCTGCTGCCTGAAGGCCTGTATAGCCACTCCCTTGGAACGGGGGTTGTCCAGGCGAAAATTCGTCTCTCTGAGAACCCCTTCTACCTCTTCACTGTACCCGTAGCCTACGGTGTAGACGAGTTGGCTCCTCCCTCTGTTGGCCAACCAGATGCCCCCCCTGTCGTAATCCAGCCGCTTCCGCATGGCGCGGATGACGCCGTCCACGAGTTTCCGGATATCGAGAAGCATCGAGGTAGCCTGTCCGATCTCCTTTACGAGTTGGGTATCGTTGTAACGGATATTGATCTGATCCAGAAGAAGCTTCGCCGCTTCCCTTTGGCTCTCGATGTTCCTGGCCAGCTCTGTGTTGTCCATGCGTTCGAAGTAATAGGAAATCCCCATGTACAGAGTCGCAAAGAGCAGGAGAGCGGACAACCAGGAGAAGAAAGGATCCGCCAACAGAAGTCCGAGGCAGACCAGGAGTCCGAGAAGGATGAAATAGTTGCGCGATCCCCTCCAGATAAAAGAAGGGGTCTTCTCGAAGGTGATCACGTACACACACACTGATCTACCCTTATGAATACACTGGGGGTGATCGATCTTGGCGAACTTGTTGGTGAACAGCTTTGAGAGGGCCTCCAGCTGCCCCATCAGGTTTTCGCACTGGTAGGGCTTCTGGGTTGTGCCCGGTTTGGGTGTGACCGAAACCTCGAATTTGTTGGTCTTGAGTTTCCGCGTCTTCACAGTGGAGGCGCGGGTGAGATGTGGGGCGATCTTCTCCACAACCCAGTAGGCCGCAGCCGGACTCATGAAACCCATCGCATAGTGCTTCAGTGCTCCGGCTGCTTCTGATGATGCCACGTAACGGCCCACCTTTCGGGAGATCTCCCGATCCCCCGTGTCTTTCACCAGGCGCTCGTGAAAACGATCCACCTGCCACTGGCTGAACCAGTGGCCTTGATCTTCGAGTTCATAGGTGGTGATCCAGGCATGGGCGAGAATGGAATCGAGATCGACGAGAGGGTGGAATTTCCTGACGTACTCCACATAGTTCCTGATCACCCGAGTATTGTAGAGCGGCTCGTCGATTCTTTGATAAGGACCCTCAGAGAAGTCCATAAAAAAACCCGGAGGATAAATAATTTAAACCATATTCATTTAATTTAATTATAATTAAATAATTGTAATCATATTTGTCCTAAAATGTCAATAATAATCCCTTGTTTTTCTCTTGTTTTGCGGAACCTCAATACCGGGAAAAATACAGACAGTCTGCGGGAATTGCCAGGCGGGACCCGCTGGTCTGGTCTCTCAACAGAAGCTTGACAACGCCCTCCTGTTCTCAGGGCGGTCACTTCCGGATGCGACGCCTATTGGACAAATCCGCTGAGGGAGGCATACACCGAATCGGGCAAGAGGCGACTCAACCCCCTGATCGGTCGGCTGCTCAAAAAAACGAGGAGGGAACGCGGCACACGATTACGCCATTTAGGTCGGCGTCTCAAATAGCGCTCCAAGAGGATGAGAAACGTCTCGTAGTTCCGCTGGTACTGCACCCGGCTTTTGATGTAGAACCGGAATGCTTTTTCGTCAAAGGGTCTGATGATTCCGTCCTTGAGTGCCCTGTCGTAGATCGGAGTGCCGGGGAAAAAGGCGAGGAAGAAAATATTCACCATCACGTGGAGGGGCAGGTCTACAATGTATCTGTAGGTTTCGGTGACATCCTCCGTCGTCTCATATGGGTTGTCGATGATGAAATCCAGCAGGAAGTCAAGCTTATGGGTGGATCGAAAGGGGGCGATTTGGCGAATGACCTCTTTTGTCCTGGCAATCTTGATGTTGCGGTCGTAGACCTCGTCCATCATGCGTTGGCTTCCGGACTGGACGCCCATCTGAATGAATTTCAGGCCCCCATCCAGCAGCATCTCCATTTTTTCCCTATGGTAGGTGTTGGCGCTGACAGCCACGCCGAAAGGCAGCCCCACACGCTTTCGGTATTTCTCGGCGAAATCCTGAATATCCCTCTTGGGCCTCATGAAAAAGTCGTCATCCCCAAAACCCACGATCCTGAAAAAATCCAGGCGCTCCAGGGTTTCTTCCAGTTCCCGGATGACCCTCTCGACGCTTTGAAATCGCATGGGATTCCGGCCAAACATCGCCACATAACGGCAGTTGTTGCAGTAGGCGCAACGATGAGGACACCCTCTCGATGTCGTGAAGTAGTAGGTTGGAATGTAGTAAGGATAGCCTGCGGAGCGCTTTCTGAACATCTCCTTTGTCATCTGGAAGAGGCCTTTGTTGAGCAGGAATTGGTCGTCCAGATCGTAGTCATAGTAGGGAAGGCCGTCCAGATCCGTGAAAGGAGGCAACAAGTCGTTGACGATGGAACTTCCGTTCAGGCGGAAGGCCATGTTCGGCGTCCTGAGGTAATCACCCCCGCCTTCCAGCCTTTTCACGAGTTCAACGACCGCCTCATCTCCTTCGGAAAAGCAGATCCCATCGGCATAGCGCAGGCCCAGTTCCGGCACAGAGATGCAGTGGGGCCCCCCCCAAATGACCTTCATACCCGGATACCTCTTCCTCACGAAATCGGTCACCTGCACCGCCCGCAAGGCGTAACTGCTGTAAACACCGATCATGACAAGATCACAGGCCTTCATGATATCGTCCAGGGGCTCGAGTTCCCATTCCTCGTAGGGATGGGGCTCCGATCGTGCCATGAATATGCTCTTCACCCTATGGCCCGCCCTCTTGAGCAGCGCCGAAACGAGTCGGGAACCGTCAGACGTCAGGGTGCTTGAGACATTGATCAGGGTGATCCTCATCTCTCTCCATTCAACTTGGCTGTTCTCTCGAAGCTGGCACCCTAGGTGCCCTCTGCTCTATCCCTGTCAGCGTCCCCTGCCCACGGGAGCAGGAACAACACACCCCTTCTACATACAACCCTTTCAGGATGTCAACTGTAAGTGATCCTGAATCTCTTCTGCATATATTCCAAGTACTCGTTACCCTTCTGAACGTTCAGGACCCACAGTTGGTAGTGCTTCTCGCAGGGGATGTTACTCTGTTTGACATAAGCGACCGGGAAAAACAGAACCGGTATCTTGTCGGCCCGGTAGTTGCTTGCCAGCATCGAAATGGCCGTGGAGAGGATGTTCCAGGGGAGTCTTTCAGGATGGGTGACCAAGATCTTGATTCCATTCAGCAGTTCGGAAAGATTGAGTCCCAGATCGGATTGATTGGCTACAAGAACCGCATGCAGTTCTCCCTTGTAGGTCAAGGAGTATACCTTGCGCGTTCTCAGGAACCCCAGATCCTCGTGAATCTTCCTCAGGTGGTCGTCATTTGTGCGGGTCTCCCCCTGGATGAGACCAACGGCATCCAAAAGCAGGCCTCCTGAGAGGTGATTATAGAAACGGCCGAGTTCCCAGAGATGAAAAGGAGTGCATTCATCGAGAACCCAATCCTCCGGAAGCTTGGTTCCAACGGAATGCCTTGTGTAGGGCAGGTAGGAGAAAAGGTCCACGGAACAGCCCTTGGGGTCTTTCAGTTCCCTCGCAAAACCACCAAAAACCCTGTCGGGAAACTTGTTTTCGGGTCTGAAATAGCACATCACATAGTCTATGTTCGCCGAGGGCAGGCGGTGCATGTCGTTGAGGTAGTGCATGATCTGTTTCAGCACCGTGAAGCCGGTGCGCTTGCTGTCCATGGCCTTGGCCGCATGGTGGTGAATCATCCAGGCCCTTTCATAAGCCCGCACCATCGAAATGTGCCCATAGATGCGCCCGTTCTTCTGACAGGTGAAATGTCTCGCGATATCGGGATTCTCCAGATAAAGTTTCTCGTAGGTCCTTTTGAACTCCTCCCGGTGAGACTGGATGAGGCGGTACTTCCTGGGGTAGATGAACCCGCTTTCGAAGAAGAACTCCCAGAGGGCATCCATGTCCACCTCGCTGGAAATGTAGGCATGGGGATCAAGGGCATTGGTGAGTATGTGGGTGAGTCGGCTGTAAGCCTGAATATCCATGTCCAGGATGGCCACTCCGTAACGAATCGCCCCGGACGGGTCTTCCATGTGGTAGATCACCTGTCCCGCACAACGGATCATCAGGGCGCTTGCGAAACTGACGGTCATCTCCGGGATGATCATGCCCGGGACGAGAACCCTCTCTTCACTCCCTTCATATACGGAAAATCCCGACGTCGAGATGTTATCCACCTCTATCTGCACCTTCCTTCCAAGGAAAGGATGCAGGAAGCTGAGCGCAGGGCTTGGTACAAGCTTCAAGCGGCCGTTACGGATCTGTTTTTTCCTGAAACGGCGTACCATACCATGCAACGGTCTCACAACCATTTCCCTTTCCATACTCTCGTTTCCGCTGCGCACATAGGTGCAAGTCCCTGAAAACAGCATTTCTCCACCATCACGGAGCTGTATGGTGAAGGGCTCGCCCGTATTAAACCACCTGAAAGAGCAGGACGGTACGGGCTTCACCCGGAGACGAAAGCCTAGGGGGCTGAAATCAACCAGAACGCCCTTTGCCAGGAAACCGGCCTGAATCAAATCCGCCTCAACCCCGCGACTGGGGTACCTCCTCGCACGGCGCTGACCTACGGCATAACTTATTTCAGGAAGTTCCACTGTTATCCCTTCTCCGGTCACCTCCAGGGCTTCTCCCGGCACAAGGATCATGGAGCGCCCGTCCTCAATGATCAGGTGGAGGAACCGGTAAGTCTCCAAGCAGAGATCCATCCCCTCTCCATCCGCCCACTGACAGTGGACGGATTGGCCCAAGCAAGGTTCCGGACGAGCCCTCAGGAGGATACTCTCTTGGAACCTGGGATGCTGGAGCAGAACAAGGATGTGGCCGCCTGTGAAGTGGGTGTGATTCAGGGTGTTGGTCAGTGACTCCCGGCTCACCTTCAGGGCCTTCTCCAAGGCATGCATGAGTTCCTGATGCATGAAGAGCCACGGCGGCAACCAACCCGCCGTTCGCTCCGGGACCTGTTTCACGGAACCGACCTTCTTCTCCAGAACCCTCGCCGACTCTGTGTCCATCATGAATGTCCCCCCTTGAACAAAAATGCACTAAGCGACGATTGAAGTCAGAAGCATCCGGGAAAACAGAATAACTGAAACACAGGCTAAACAACTACTTGAGCTATTTGCCATCACTGCCTCCCGATTTCCATACAGGCAAACCATTTTTCAAAAACTGTCAGAGACTTGTGCTTTTCTTTGTAAGCAGTTTCTCACAAAAACCGTGCCAGTTCCTCTGCGCAATTTCCTCGTTCACGCGGCAACCCTCTCACCGCCTTCAAACAAGCTAAGGACCTCACTCTTAAGACAATCGCCTTCGTAAGTAATCATCTACCCTGCCCACCCTTTGAGTTCGTGGAGGGGGTCGCTGCTGACAACAGCTAATGTGCACAGATTCATGTGCGCCGATACACCGAATTCTATGCAGATTGAGATGTGCGCTAAGGCTTATTCCAAAAAAGCTCATGCTCCATTGGCACGTAGACAAAGAGGATTCCCTGTCTAAATAGAAGAGAAGTGACCTTATAGGACTCACTCACCCCATCTTTTCTAAGTAAACTCAAGTAGTTGTCCCGTATCGTCTGGGCAGGCACGGGGGAAACAAGGTCGTAGGCTTCTTCAAGTATGCTGATTTCTCCCTCAGAGATTCCCCTGTACAACCGACTGATCCATGTCTTGCCCGCCTTGATCCTCTTTGCATAGGCCATGTGCAATGCCACGAGGTTCTTCCAATTGGCTATGAGGTTGTGGAATTCCCAGTTGAAAAGCAACTTGAATATGTTCCTTGATCCCTTCTGCACCGTATCCACTACCGCGCCCTTGAAAAGATTGAGTTCCACTTCACGGTTCATCCAAGTGATCTCAAAATCGTGATTCAGAAGATAGGCGGGGAATGAAATTCCCTCAAAGGTGAGGGTCAGATCTGAGGAATCCCTTTGATCGGTAACCGCGTCTGCAAAGGAATTCCTGCCGAATGAGGGAATTGGGTCTCTGTCCAGCCCGTGCGCGGTGCCCTGACTGATCCCCCCATGAAGCCTTTGTACGATCGCATCCATGCTCATGCCCTCTTTTTTCATGCGATGGACAAGCAGGACACGATCAAGACTCCATGCGGGGAAATAGCCGATCTTTTTCGCCCCAGTGCTTTTGTCTCTGGGGCTTTGAATGGACGGCCTCGGGAGGATGCCCATTTTGATGTAGTTATTGAGGGTCGCCCTTGAGATCCCGCAACGATCGAGGATCTCCCTGCTGCTGATCCAGGTCTCAGGGGAGAGGGCATCCGAATCCATAATTCGATTTGCCTAGAGGGGTTTGAACTGTTTATTCTTCATAAACGTCCCGCATCAATTCCTTAGGCATTGAATTTTTTTGATCGTAAAAGCAATAGAATAAATTGTCAAGCTAAAACATTTACTGTTTAATTATACAGTTCAAGCCCTGATACCGTCTAACTGAGATGGGATATTCGCCCGGAAGGTCACGCTCTTCAACAATCTTCTCCGTATGGCCCCTAACCCGGAGAACAAGCCGGCGCAATCCCGGGAAAACCCCAGCACTACGAAATTATTCCCCGCCCTGACAGAGATTTCTTAAGGAATCGTGGAAAATCGGTGAAAACCCAGGTGCCCTTTGCGGATTTGAGGGCGGACCCACCCCTGGATGGAGAGCCCAAGCCCTAGGATGCGACCGTTCACGGTAAGAATCACATAACCGTCTTCAAGGTCTTCTTTCAGCCGAAACCCCTTCCCTTCCCACAAAAAAGGAAGCTCTTCCACACTCACTGTGACAACCGCCTTTACCGCCTGGGCCCCGAAGATCTGAATGATTCTGGTTGTAGGTTTTATGAATCGGCCCACCCTCTGAAAGGCCTTTATTCCAAAGGCAAAGACCTTGTATGTGAAGGCCCGTTGCACGTGAAAGGAGTTCCTCAGTAACCACCAGCTTTTCCTCCTCTCGAACATCAGGTAGTCATCGAACTGAGGACCGGGTATCCCAAATCTGCTCTCCATGTAGCAAAGCAGCATCCGGCGATCAGCTTCTTTTGCCAATTCTGGCCATGAAGAATCCCACGGAATCAAGCCTGTGGGGATAGAACCTGATCGCTCTTTCCATTCGACGGTCATAGATCTCCCCTTTCCACGATAGCAGTCCGGGTTCTCCAGGGAATCCGAGGTGAACGGGCAGCAGGTCGGCGTCTCTTTTTCCCAGAAGAAAGTTCGTCACGGATTCGTTTTCCTCGGGGTTGTAGGTGCATGTTGCATAAACCATCTCCGCATTGTCCCCAAGAAGGTCGAAGGCACGCAAAATCACCCTTCGCTGAAGCTCATACAGCCCGGCCCGCGAATCCCTCTCTTCGTAGTGGGAGAATTCGCTTTGCTGGCGAAACCTCCCCTCCCCGCTGCAGGGGACATCGGCCAGGATAAAATCGAAACGCTGCCTGAGTGGGAATTCCTGTGCCTGGTAACCGGTAATGATCGTGTTTACCACCCCGAGTCTTGCGAGGGTGTGGGCAAGGGGGATGTGTCTCCTGGTATACAGTTCATTGGCGACGACGAGCCCGGTGTTCTGCATTCGCTGGGCAATATGGGCGGTCTTGCCTCCCGGTGAGGCACACATATCGAGCACGAAGGAGCCGGATTGCACAGGGAGGAGAAGGGAAACCAGGCAGGAGGTCAAGGCCTGGGGATGGAGATACCCGAGGAAATACTCGATCAGTCTTCCCGGGCTTTTCAGATCGTGAGCAACCAGGACCTCATCGTTCAGCTCTTTGACGCCACACACGTGGATTCCCCTCCGCCGGAGGTCCCTCATGAGCGCGGGGGGTTCAATCTTGAGACGGTTTACCCGCAGGTGGACGGGAAGGGGATTCTTCAGGCTTTCCTGAAATGCGTTGAAGTCAGGTATGATGTCTCGATAGTTCTCAAACAAACTATGCGTTTCCGGTATGATATAATAATTAAATAAGGTAACATTTGAGGTTTTCTCAAATCCTCTGCCATCATCTATCTGCCCACGACATGATCGGCGATCACCTTCCTCTGTATCTCCGAGGTCCCTTCGTAGAGCGTGAATACCCTGGCATCCCGATAGTATCTCTCAACAGGGAATTCCCTCATGTAACCGTACCCACCATGGATTTGCAGGGCCTTGTACGCCACCCTGTTGGCCATTTCGGAAGCAAAGACCTTTGCCATGGAAGCAGCCATGCTGAGGTTCTCACCCCGGTCCTTCATAGCGGCTGCGTTTAAGGTCAGCAACCTCGCCGCCTCCACTTCGGTGGCCATGTCTGCGATCATCCACCGAATCCCCTGAAACTGTGATATGGGTCTGCTGAACTGAACACGTTCCCTGGCATAGCCAACGGCCGCGTCCAGACAGGCCTGGGCCAGGCCGACCGACTGAGAGGCGATCCCGATCCTTCCGCCGTCCAGGGAAGCCATGGCGATGATGAACCCGTCCCCTTCATTTCCAAGCAGGTTCTCCGCCGGGACAATGCAATCCTCGAAAACCAGCTCCGTTGTATCTGAGGACCTCAAACC
This sequence comes from Deltaproteobacteria bacterium, assembly GCA_016926135.1. Next base: position 34,574 of record JAFGPH010000043.1, on the reverse strand, counting down.
CATTTTCTCCTCAACCTTGCCCACGGAGAATCCGGGGGTTCCTTTCTCCACCACAAATGCACTGATCCCGCGGTGTTTTCTGGATTTGTCCGTGTAAGCAGTGATCACCGTGACGTCGGAATTCTTTCCCGAGGTGATGAAAATCTTGTTTCCGTTCAGGATGTAATCGTCCCCTTTTCTAACCGCCCATGACCTCTGGCTCGCCGTGTCCGAACCTGCGCTGGGTTCCGTAATGGCAAATGATCCGATCTTCTTACCTGCCGCAAGGGGCTTGAGATACGCCTCCTTGAGATAGGGGGAGCCGAAGAGGTAGATGGGACCACACGCCACGGAATTATGAACCGACATGATCACAGCCGTGGAAGCGCAAGCATAGGCGACTTCCTGCAGGGCCACCGAGTAACTGACCGTGTCCACGCCCGCCCCGTTGTACTCAGGCGGAACGTTCATCCCCATAAGGCCAAGTTCACCCATACTGCGCAGGATCTGAGCGGGAAATTCGCAGGTTCGATCTCGCTCAGCTGCTGAGGGCAGGATCTCCGTTCTCGCAAAGTCTCGCACCATTGCGCGGATCATCTTCTGCTCTTCGTTTAGCTCATAGGCCATCTTCACTACCCCCAGCCTGTTAAGGCGTATACAGGACCACCAGAAGCTCCGCTCTCTCGTCGCTGACATTCCGGAGTCTGTGCACGATGGAGGAGTTGAAATGGAGGCATTCTCCCGGAGACAAGGTATTCTTGTTTTCTCCCACCATCACCTCCATCTTTCCCTTGAACACATAGATGAATTCCTCACCCAAATGCTGGTAACTCACGCCCTTGTGATCCGATCGGGGATCCACAAAGACCTTGAATGCTTTGAGGTGCTTGTGTTTTGCCTCAGGAGTGAGATTCTGGTAGCTGTATGCTTCTGTTCTCTTCTCGTAATCCTCCTCGGATCGGCTTCCTGCCCTTTGCTTTTCAACCTTCAGGAGCAGGCTGGAGTCGATTTCCAGGGCTCGTGAAATCTGCAGGATGACCGAAACCGGAGGGATGACCTCCCCCTTCTCCACCTGGGCAAGGAACTGTGCACTCAGCCCTGTTTCATTGGCCAGGTGTTTCAGGGTGATCTTCCGGTCCCTCCTGAGCCTCATAATCCTCTTTCCAAAAGGCTGGGGCTTCCTCTTCACAGGCATAGGCTATCCCTCCCGCATCCACAGCATGGGTTAAACCGACTCGTCTTCGGCCGACCTCTCCCCCTTCTCCTCTCCTTCAGCGGAAGACCTCCGAAACCGCATCATTTGCCACAAAAGGCCAGCAAGAATTGCACCGCTCACCGAGATCATGAACGTCGAACTGAGGAAAGTCATGATAAAGTACAGCGGATCTTCCAGCCTGAAGGCCGCAAGCAGGATGTGCACTGCAAAAAGGAGGAAAAAGCAGGCACACAGGGAAAACACAACCTGGCGCACCCACCAGTGAATACCGATCACGACCTCCGCTCCGCTTCCCCACCCGGGGCGCGGTCATTTCGTTTTTTCGGGGCTCATGAAACGCAGCTTGGGTAGGATCAGGTTGTCGCAAGCCGTATAAGGGTCCGTTTCTCCGGCAACCACCGAATCCACGGCCTCCTCGAACTCACCACTGGCGGTCAGGTGCTCAAAAACCTCCTGAAGAAGCAGATTCTTCACCATGTCCACGAGTGCTTCACGGATCCTGTTCCGCTCTCGCGCGAGCAGCCCCCTGCCAGAAGACTCCTTCAGATACTGTTTGTGGTTTTCGATCTCCCCCAGAAGCTCCGCCACCCCCTTGTCGAAGACGGCTTCCGCCTTCAGGATGGGCGGCCTCCACCTGCCCTCCTCGTATTTTTTCCGGTCCATCTCGATCATGAGCCGCAGGTCGCTGAGCGTTTTTTCCACCCCCTCCCTGTCCGCCTTGTTGATGACAAAGATGTCTCCTATTTCCAGGATGCCTGCCTTGATGGCCTGAATGTCATCCCCCATTCCCGGAATGGTCACAATGACCGTGGTCTGGGCGGCCTTGACCACGTCCACTTCGTCCTGCCCAACCCCCACGGTTTCCACGATGATGATGTCCTTGCCCATCGCATCCAGGACATCGATCGCGCTCCGGGTGGACTGCGTCAGACCTCCGAAATAGCCTCGGGTGGCCATGGACCGGATGAACACCCCCTCGTCCAGGCTGTGTCGCTGCATCCTGACACGATCCCCCAGGATGGCGCCGCCGCTGAAAGGGCTGGTGGGATCCACCGCTAGAACCCCGATTGTCTTCCCTTCCTTTCTCAAGTGGGCCACCATCTGATCGACTAGGGTGCTCTTCCCCACCCCGGGAGCCCCTGTGATCCCGATCACGTAAGCCCTACCTGTATGGGGATAGAGGGCCTTGAGGACTTCACGAACCTCAGGCATCCCGTCATCGATATCCCGAATGATTCGCGCCACGGCCCGCACATCACCCTCAAGAACCTTCTCCGCCGTGCCAGACATGAACTTGCTAGCCCCTCGGTTTCACGTTGTTCCGGACCCATTCGACCATTTCCTTGAGGTTTGACCCGGGCGTGAAGATCTCCATGATCCCTGCCGTCTTCAGTTTCGGGATGTCCTCTTCGGGAATGATACCCCCTCCGCAGACCACGATCTCTGCCGCCCCGTGTTCCTGGAGTAGTTCCACCACCCTGGGATAGAGATACATGTGGGCACCCGCAAGGCTGGAGAGCCCTATCATATCCACATCTTCCTGTATGGCGGCCTTTACGATCTCTTCCGGTGTCTGATGAAGACCCGTATAGACCACTTCGAACCCGGCATCGCGGAAGGCCCTGGCAATGATCCTTGCACCCCTGTCATGCCCGTCCAGCCCGGGTTTTGCCACCATTACCCTCAGTCTTCGTTCTTTCAACGTCCCCTCCTTCAAAGACCGGAGTACTGGAGTGGTGCGGTGTTGGGGCACCGGGTAAGAGACGAGTCAGTCTCTTTGCCAATACTCCATGACTCCAACACTCCAACTCTCCATGACTCCCCTCTTCTGCACCTTGATCCCATTCAGTAGATCCCCGGATCCCGGTATTCCCCGAAGACCCTTCTGAAGACATCGCACACCTCCTGGAGCGTGGCATACTCCTTCACGGCCTCGATAATGGGCCCCATGACATTGCGGTTTCCGCTGCTGGCGTCGCCGAGTTCCTCCAAGCGCTCTCTCACTTTCCTGTTGTTCCTGTCGTTTTTCAGCCGGTTCGTTTTCTGGATCTGCAGTCGCTCCAGTTCCTCATCGATCTGAAGGACTTCCACAGGCAACGCATCCTCGGTCGCGTATCGATTCACACCGACCACGATTCTCTGCTTTTCATCAATCTGCAGCTGATAGTGGTAGGCCGCATCAGCGATCTCCTGCTGTGGATAGTTTCTTTCGATAGCCGAGAGCATTCCCCCCATGTCATCGATCTTCTGGATGATCTCAAAGGCCTCTTCTTCCATCTGGTTGGTGAGGGTTTCCACGAAATAGGAACCTCCCAAGGGGTCGATGGTGTTGGCCACCCCGGATTCCTCTGCAATGATCTGCTGGGTTCTCAGGGCAATGGTGGCGGCTTCCTCCGTGGGAATGGCCAGCACCTCGTCCAGGGAGTTGGTGTGCAGAGACTGGGTGCCACCCAGCACCGCCGCGAGGGCCTCGATGGCGGTTCGCACGATGTTGTTGTAAGGCTGCTGCGCCGTAAGGGAACATCCCGCAGTCTGGGTATGAAAGCGCATCCACCATGACCTGGGATTCCTGGCCTTGAACCTCTCTCGCATAATCTTGGCCCACATTCGCCGGGCCGCGCGGAACTTGGCGATTTCCTCGAAAAAATCCAGATGCGAGTTGAAGAAAAACGAGAACCGGGGCGCAAACTCGTCCACATCCAGACCGCGTTCCATGGCGGCCTGGGTATAGGCGATCCCGTCGCCGAGGGTGAAGGCCAGTTCCTGGACTGCCGTAGAGCCTGCCTCACGAATGTGATAGCCGCTGATGCTGATGGTATTCCACCGCGGGACTTCCCTTGTCCCGAATTCGACCGTGTCCGTAATCACCCTTAAGGAAGGCCTGGGCGGGCACATGAAGGTCTTCTGGGCAATGAATTCCTTCAGCATATCGTTCTGGATTGTGCCTCCCAGAGCGTGCCTCTCAATCCCTCTTTTTTCGCCCATTGCCAGATACATGGCCCAGATGACGGCTGCTGGCGGATTAATGGTCATGGAGGTGGTGATTCTGTCCACGGGCAGGCCCTCGAAAAGATCCTCCATGTCTTCGAGGGTGTCGATGGCCACCCCGCATTTCCCGCACTCCCCCCTCGCCTTGGGAGAATCCGAGTCATACCCCATGAGGGTCGGCATATCAAAGGCCGTGGAGAGTCCCGTCTGCCCGTTCCTGACCAGGTGATGAAAGCGCCTGTTCGTATCCTTTGCAGTGCCCAGGCCTGCAAACATGCGCATGGTCCAGAGCCGACCCCGATACATGGAGGGCTGAACCCCCCTGGTGAACGGGTACTGACCGGGGAACCCGATGTCCCCTTCAAAGTCCTGATCCTTTACATCTTCAGGCGTGTAAAGGGGCTCGATTGCCTTGTCGGAGACGGTGGCGAATCTTTCAAGGCGCTCCGGCGCGACGGCAATAATCTCATCGAGATCCTTCCGCCACCTCCTGTAAGCCTCCTGCAGTTCCCTGAACAACTCCTGATTGTACGTCGATGTCATGGCCCTCCCCTCACGTGCTTCCTTTGATGCCGGTGACCAGATAACCGGCTACAATCCCACGGACCATCTCCTTCGTCCCCAGTTCGACCTGACACGTCTTGGCGTGTCCCAGGTGGCGATCCAGCGGGTGCTCCCGCGTGTAGCCGTACTCCCTCACGATCCGGATTCCCTCGATGGAAGCCTTCATCGCAGCATCGGATGCATAGATCTTCGCCATGGCCGCTTCCTTCTCGAAAGGCTTCCCTTCATCATCGAACCAGGCGGCCCTCAAGGTGAGCAATTCCGCCGCATCCAGTTCCACGGCCATGTCCGCCAGACACCACTGAACGGTCTGGGAGCGAGAAGCGGTCTTCCCCGACGGGCCTCTCCCCTTGGCCTGGTCCATAGCCTCCCGGAGTACGGACCTCCCTATCCCCAAAGCCCTTGCGGCGACACCGGTCCAGCCCCTCGGTATCAGCCTATCGAGGTAGCTCCGCCCTTCTCCCTGTCTCTCCAAGAGGGCGTTCTCCGGCAGGACGGCGTCCTGGAGGATCACCTCCGGCGCCTCTCGCGCACAGGGTTCCGTTTCTGCCTTGACGAACTGCAACCCCGGTGTGTTCCTGAGATTGACAACAAACAGGCCGGGCTCTTCCATCTCCTCCCCATCCCCGACCTTCGCCGTGACAATGCAGTGGGAACAAAGGTCCCCGTGAGGCACGGCCCCATGCCTCCCGTTGAGGATCCAGCCACCTCCCGCTTTCGCGGCGGTCGTCTGCGAAGGGCTCGCCCTGAAAAAGGGCATGCCCGCCGAAAGGTCAAAAGAGCCTGCCCCTTCACCCGAGACACATGGGTGAAGGTACTTTCTCTTCTGCTCTCTGTTCCCGAATGCGTAGATGGAAAAACAATAGAGGGAGTTGCTCTCGTACATCAGCGCGCCCGTCCAGGCGCAGGCCTTCGTCACCTCCACCAGTGCCAGCACATAGCTTACATTATCCCTGCCGCCGCCACCATCCCCCTCCGGCAGGGCAACGCCCATCAACCGTCTCCGACCCAGTTCCCGGAGGACCCCGGCGGGATCCGCTCCCGCCGCTACCGACCCGCTTACCGCGGGCCTGATGGCCCCTTCGGCAAACAGCCGGGTCTGCTCACGAAACGCCTTCTGTTCTGGTGTGGGTTCAAAGTCCACTTTCAGGCAAACGCTCTCTTAGAGTTTACCCAACAATGCACTGGCGATGGTGTTCTTCTGGATCTCCTTCGTGCCTTCGTAGATTTCCATGATCTTTGCATCCCGGTAGAAACGTTCCACTTCATACTCCAGCATGTAGCCGTATCCGCCGTGAAGCTGAATGGCCTCATCGGCCACCTCCACGGCGACCCTTCCGGCATACATCTTGGCCATGGAGGTCAGTTTCGGATCGATCACACCCTTATCATAATTCCACGCCGCCCGGTAGACGATCAACCGTGCCGTCTCGATCTTGGTCGCCATGTCAGCGAGCTTGTGCTGGGTCGCTTGAAACTGGGCGAGTTTCTTGCCGAACTGGCTGCGTTCCTTGGTATAGGCAAGTGCCCGATCAAAGGCGCCCTGGGCGATCCCCAGGGCCTGGGCGGCAATTTCAACGCGGCTCTCATCGAAGAATTCGAGAACCTGGTAGAATCCCTTATTCTCCTTCCCCACAAGGTTGGAGACGGGAACCCTGACGTTGTTGAACGAGAGTTCACCGGTAGAGGTCATCCTGATCCCCATCTTCTCCCCCACATCGGCGCTGCTGAATCCGGGAGTTCCCCGCTCCACGAGAATGACGGACTGACCCCGGTACGTGGGTGTAACCTGATCGTCGGTCTGGCAGAGAACGAGCACGAAATTGCTGATCGTCCCGTTGGTGATGAAGGTCTTGACGCCGTTGATGACATAATCGCCACCATCTTTTACCGCGGCCGTGTTCATCAGGGTAATATCACTTCCGTGGTCCGGTTCCGTGAAGCCTCCGCTGGAAAGGGCCTCTCCCTTTGTGACAGGGATCAGGTACTTCTCCTTCTGTTCCTCCGAGCCGAAGCGGAGGATGATCTCCGATGCAAAATCCGAGAGGGTCACGGCAATGCCGAGTCCGGAGTCCTGCCTGCAGAACTCTTCCACCACCAGGGTATTCTCCATGATGCCGTATTCCTGACCACCGTATCTCTCAGGATAGTGAATCCCGATGAATCCCAGATCGCAGGCCTTCTTCCATATCTCCGTCGGGAACTTGTGTCCCCTTTCGTGCTCCAGGGCCACCTCCTTGTCGAACTCTCCCTTTGCAAAGTCTCTTGCCGCCTTCTGGATCGCCTCCTGCTCCTTGTTCAACCTGAAGTCCATGTCACTCACTCCCCCAGCAGGCTGCTGAAAAACGCCCATCTCCTGCGTTTCCCTCATCCCTCCTCGCTACGACGCACCAGCACGTGCGCCTCGATCCTCGGGATTTCGGGGGCCTTGGATCTGAGCATGTTTCAGCAGCCTGCGAACAAGATGTCTTTTCAGCAACCTGCTAGATCAATTCGCCCTTGAATTCCGGTTTTTTCTTCTCCAGAAAGGCCGTCATGCCTTCCCTGGCATCCTCGCTGTCCATGCAGAGTCCGAACGCATCCGCCTCCATAAAACAGCCGCTGCGTCGATCCACGTCGAACCCACGATCAATGCAATGCTTGACAGCCCGCAGGGAGACCTTTCCCTTGGAGGCGATGAGCATGGCCGTCTTCATGGTCTCCTCCCACAACCGATCGGGAGGGAAGACCTTGTTCACCAGGCCGATATCCTTTGCCTCCTGGGCGTCGATCATCCCGCCGGTCATGCAGAGTTCCTTGGCCATGGCCTTCCCCACCAGTCGGGAGAGTCTCTGTGTCCCACCGAAGCCGGGCATGATCCCCAGATTGATTTCGGGCTGTCCGAACCGCGCATTCTCCGAGGCGTAGATAAAATCGCAGGCCATGGCGATCTCCGTCCCGCCCCCGAGGGCATACCCGTTGACGCAGGCGATCACGGGGATGGGGAGGTTCTCAATGCGCAGCCCGAGTTCATGGCCCTGAAGAGACCATTTGCGTGCCTCCAGGGGCGAGAGATTGGCCATGTAGCCGATGTCCGCACCCGCCACAAAGGCCTTATCCCCTTCTCCCGTCAATACGAGCACCTTGACCGAGGCATCCTTTTCCACCCCGTCCAGCACCTGGTTCAGTTCGGCGACCACGTCGGGATTGATCGCATTCAGTGCCTTGGGGCGATTGAATTTGACGACAGCCACAGGACCTTCCACCTGGAAAATGATATTCTCGTACGCCATGCTCAGCTCCTTTACGCTCTATGGAGCGAGCGCCTCAGGGCGGCACCCGGGGGCGCTCCTCTGTGTCTTTCGCAAGGGCTTTTCCCTTGTCGCCACATCGGGAATCAAACCCGCTCCAGCACCGTTGCCATTCCCTGGCCCCCGCCGATGCAGAGGCAGGCGAGCCCCAGGGCATGCCCCTCGCGAACCATCTCCCTGGCCAGGGTCAGAAGAATCCTGGCCCCCGTGCACCCAATGGGATGACCGATGGATATGCCGCTTCCGAGAAGATTGGTCTTTGCTGGATCCATCTTGAGTTCTCTCATGCACGCGATCGCCTGAGAAGCGAAGGCCTCATTCAGCTCGATGGTGCCGAAGTCATTGATGGCGAGCTTCTCCCTGGCAAGGATCTTCCTCACCGCAGGGATCGGACCGAGTCCCATGTAGGCGGGATCCACGGCGCCCGCAGCGCAGGCCCTGATCTTCACAATGGGCGTGAGACCCAGTTCCCTTGCCCTCTTCTCCGACATGAGAAGCAGCGCAGCGGCGGCATCATTGATTCCCGATGCATTGCCGGCCGTCACCGTGCCGTCCTTCTTGAAGGCCGGCGGAATCTTGGCCATCTTTTCCACGCTCGTGTCCATGGGCCGTTCATCCGTGTCAAAGACTACCGGATCTCCCTTCCTTTGGGGAATGACCACCGGGACAATCTCCTGCTTGAAGGTTCCGTCCGCAATGGCCTTTCGGGCCCTCTGGTGACTCAGGGCGCCGAGTTCATCCTGCTCCTGCCTGGATATGCCGTAGGTGGCGGCAATGTTCTCGGCCGTAATCCCCATGTGGTACCCGTAAAAGATCTCGAACAGGCCGTCAAAGACCATGAGGTCCACCAGGTCTACGTTGTTCATGCGTGCCCCCCACCGTGCCGCAGGCAGGGCGTAGGGGATGAGACTCATATTCTCCATGCCGCCCGCCAGGACCACCTGGGCATCACCCGCCCGGATCGACTGGGCGGCAAGGGCCACGGCCTTCATGCCCGAGGCACACACCTTATTGATGGTAAATGCGTTCGTTTCCTTTGGGATGCCGGCCCTGATGGTGGCCTGCCTCGCCACATTCTGGCCCTGGCCGGCGCCCACCACATTGCCCATGATCACCTCATCCACCAGCACCTCCTGGAAGGATTCATCATAGTCATGGGCCTTCTTCTCCAGGTCCACCATCCCTTTTCCCTTGAACATGTCGGGCTCGAACCGGGTCACATCACTCGTGGCGACGGGCCTCAGCTTCGCCCTCTTCAGGGTCTCCTTCAGAACCAGGGAACCCAGTTCCACAACAGGCGTGGCCTTCAGGGTGCCCCCGAAGGATCCTACAGGCGTTCTCGCTCCAGATACAATGACCACACTTTCCATAATCCTCTCTCCTTTTCTTCGTTCTAGACTCAGCTCATCAACCGTTGAGATCCCTTTCCGAGAGACGAAAAAGCTTTCAAGTTCAAGCTGCTACCCTTCATTGTAAACAACCAGGGTCACGGCCTCACCTCCGCCAAGACAGAGGGAAGCCTGCCCTAGCCGCGCACCCCTTTCCTTCATTGCATAGACGAGGGTCGTCAGCACCCGCGCTCCGCTGGCGCCGATCGGATGACCCAGGGCAACGGCGCCGCCGTTGACGTTCACCTTCAGGGGGTCGATCCCGAGTTCCCTGTTAATGGCCACCGAGGAGGAACTGAAGGCCTCGTTGATCTCGTGGAGATCAATGTCCTCAATCTTCAATCCCGCCTTCCCGAGCACCTTGGGGATGGATAGGATGGGCGCCATGAGCACGTACTTCATGTCGATGCCTGCAGCGCCCTGGGACCCAACACGAACCAAGGGCTTGCAGCCTCGCTCTTCAGCCTTTTCCCTGGACATCAACACGAGGGCGGAGGCGCCGTCACTGATCTTGGAGGCGTTCCCCGCCGTCACCTTGCCGTTTTTCATGAAGGCACTGGGCAACCTGCCCAGGGCCTCAAGGCTCGTCCTGGGTTTGCGAAGAGGCACCTCATCCGTGTCAAACACCTTGCTCTCTCCCTTCCTTCCACGCACCTCCACGGGCACGATCTCGGGCTTGAACCGGCCTTCCTCTATAGCCATCCACGCCTTCTGGTAGGAGTCGAAGGAAAAGGCATCCATATCCTCCCGGCTTACGCCGTATTTCTCCGCCACGAGTTCGGCGCTCATCCCCATGTGAAAGTCGTTCACATGATCCCACAGCCCGTCGTGGACCATACCGTCCGTCACCTTGCCGTTGTTCATCCGGTATCCGGTCCTCGCCTTTTCGAGCATGTAAGGGCATAGGTTCATATTTTCCTGGCCTCCGGCCACCACGACATCGGCGTCACCGCACTGGATGGCCTGGGCCCCGAGCATCACGGCCTTCAAGCCGGAACCGCACACCTTGTTCACGGTGATGGCGGATACCTCCCAGGGCAGGCCGGCCCTGACCATGGATTGCCTGGCAGGATTCTGCCCGAGTCCATGGGGAAGAACACACCCCATGATAACCTCGTCCACATCCTCATTCCTGATCCCTGCCCTCCTGATCGCCTCCCGGAGAACAAGGGCTCCGAGATCGGTTGCCGACACCGTGCTCAGGGAACCTCCGAAATCACCCACGGGGGTCCTGCACGCGCTCACAATGACGACCTCCCTCATACCCGCTCCTTTCGAACCCTATGGTATAGAACTACCTGGAAAAAGAAATATATCGATTTAGGCTTTTTTAAGTCAAGACATAAAAAGGTCACCCCCTCCACAATGGTTGTCCCGTTACCATTTCCCTTGACAATTCCATGAACTCGCCGTTAATGAAGGGATGGAGTTCCGTCCAAGGCTCCTGTCTTACTGAGAACATTCAAATTTTCCTATGGGGGCTAGATCCTATGAACCCACTTGCCCAGGAACTGAACGAGGTCATCCAGGGTGTCAATCCCCACATTTTCGACATGCTCTCACAGGTGGGCAAGAACCTCTTTTTCCCCAAGGGGATCCTTTCACAGGGGGCAGAGGCCAAGGAAAAGGCCCACAAGTTCAACGCCACCATCGGGATGGCCACCGAAGGCGGACGGACCATGTACCTTCCCTCCGTGATGGAGATGATCAAGGGGCTTGAACCCGAAGAGGCCCTCACCTATGCCCCTTCCTTCGGAAGCGTGCCCCTGCGCAAGGCCTGGAAGGACGCCCTTTTTGAAAAGAATCCTTCCCTGGCTGGCAGGAACATCAGCCTGCCCGTTGTGAGCCACGCCATCACCCACGGGTTGAGCGTCATGTCCGATATGTGGGTCGATCCGGGGGATGTCATCCTTCTCCCTGATAAGATCTGGGGCAATTACAACATGATCTTCGCTGTTCGACGGGGCGCGAGGATTGTACAGTATCCCCTGTTCACCCCTGCCGGGGGATTCCATCTGGACGCCTTCAAGGCATGCCTTGAGGCGGAGGCGTCGAAGAGCGGCAAGCTCATCGTGATCCTCAACTTCCCGAACAATCCCACGGGCTATACCGTGACGCCCTCGGAGGCTGATCAGATCGCCGCGATCCTCGAAGGTCAGGCGCGTCAGGGCACCAATATCCTCGGCCTCACCGACGATGCCTATTTTGGCCTCTTCTTTGAAGAGAATATTCTCAAGGAATCCATCTTCACGCAACTCCTCGACCGACACGAAAGGCTCCTGGCCGTAAAACTTGACGGCGCAACCAAAGAGAACTACGTCTGGGGGCTGAGGGTAGGCTTCATCACTTACGGGGCGTGCCTGTCAAAGGACCACGATGCGGTCTATAATGCCCTCGAAAGGAAGACGGCTGGCGCCGTGAGGGGCTCCATATCCAACGCCTCTCAATTGAGCCAGTCCATTACCCTGAAATCCCTTCAGGCCAAGGGCTACAAAGCGGAAAAGGAATCCAAGTTCAGGATCATGGAGGAGAGGGCACTGGAGGTGAGAAGGGTTCTCTCCGATCCGAAGTACGCTCGGGCCTGGGAATACTATCCCTTCAATTCCGGGTATTTTATGTGCCTCCGGCTGAATACGGTGGAGGCAGAGCCCCTCCGAATCCACCTCCTCGACCAATACGGTGTGGGCCTCATCTCCCTCGGCAAGCAGGATCTCCGGGTGGCGTTTTCGTGCGTTGAGAAGAAGGACATTCAGGAACTCTTCGACATTGTTCTCCAAGGAGTCCAAGACCTCGAGCCGGGCAATGTGGACAAGCGTTGAGAAATTCATAAAGGCCATCCAGCAGCAACCGTGGGCCGGGCAATGCAATGTCACAGAGGACTTCCTGACCCACATGGTGAAGTGGATCAAGGAAGAGGTCTTTCCCGACTTCCTGGCAGAGGTGGCCCGACAAGTGGACTCCATCGTGGAAATCGACCCGGACCTTTCCGAACGCCAGATCCTGGCCCGGGCTACACGATACATGGTGGAGTTTCTGGGAGCCATTTCCGCATCGGTCAGGATCTATGATCCTGACACGGGTCAGATGCTCTCATACGGATCCTATCCTTCCCAGGAGAAACAGAGGGAAACCTTCATTCCGCTGGAAAACAGCGTCGCCGGAGAGGTGATCAAGACGAACAGCCCTTACCTGGTAGCGGACATCGAAAAGGAAGGCCTCTATCAGGACAAAAGCGTCATCCAAAGGAAAGGCGCTCATTCCCTCATGGCGATTCCCTTCATCATCCCCCGCTTCTTCCCCCACGAAAGGGACACGGTAGGCGTGATCCAGGTCTACTACCCGGAGACCAACCGCAACTTTACGCCCCTGGAGGTCCAGTCCGCCGAACTCATGGCCAGGAGACTCAGCTTTGCTGTTGCACGGAAGAAGATCCTCGCCCTTTACAGGGTCAATGAGAAAAAAGAGGCAATCGTTCGGAAGATGTTTCTGAAGATGGGCCGCCGCGAAGGGGTAAAAATGAGGGACATCTTCAACCGTGTCGTCCCGGAGTTGGCCGACATCATCAATGTGCAGAGCTGCGCCCTCTTCTCAGTATCAGAAGATATGGAACAGGTGGTCCTGGAGGCAGGTTACCCCGACTACGCGGGATACCACGGCATCGGCAAAAGCTTTGCCGTCGCGAGCGAACCCGCCTTTGAACTCATATTGAGTCGCAGGGTCTACGGAGAAGAATCCCCCTATGAAGTGGTGACGCCATCCTATGTGCTCGTGAAAGAACCTGAAAAGAGTGAGCTCATCTCCAGGAGTCTGAAACAATTCGCGGCCGCCCACAATATCAACTCCATCCTTTACGTGTCCCTCAACGTGGGTGAAGAGGTTACCCATTTCATGACCTTTGATGCCCTGGATCAGAGAAAGAGCTATACGGAAGAAGAAATTGAGATTTTCCTCTTTCTGGGAAGGGAGCTTATGAAGGCCCAAAGGATGGAGCGGCTGGACGACATCCTGCATGATTTCAAGAACCCTGCCATTGCAACGGCCGGTTTTGCGCGGAGACTCAAGTCCATTTTTGAAAAGGGAGACCTTAAACGGGACGACCCCACGGTCAAGCGATACGTGGACATCCTTCTGGAAGAGACCAGCAGGCTTCAGGAAATGGCCCTCAGCCTTTATGAGGTAGGTAAAGAACAGGCCCTGGACCTCACGCAGGTGCTCCGGAACCGTTTTGACATCAACAAGGAGGCCATCCGGGAACTCCTTAGGCAGAACATAACCGTCCGGGAAGGCCCCTTTGAAGATCCCCTCCCGGTGCGCTGCTATCCGATCCACCTGGAGAGGATTCTGGACAATCTTCTCAACAATGCCACCAATGCCATTCCGATCCAGGGCGGTTTCCTCTCCGTCCGCACATACATTGACGGAAAGTGGGCCTGTGCCGAGATCACCAATACCGGGCTGATCTCCGAGGAGGAGAGGCTGAGGCTTCTCGAAGGGGAAGGACGAGGCAGGGGGCTCTACATCACCCACCGCATCATCGGCCTCATCAAGGGGAAAATCGACATCCGACTCGGCAAGGACACCACCACCCTCATCGTACGCCTTCCCGTGGAACCCGCCCAGAAATCTCCCGTCATCTGATCATCTTTCTGTCCAGGGAACGGTACTGGATGGCCTCGGCCACATGAGGGGCACTGATCTCGGGGCTTTCCTCGAGGTCGGCGATGGTACGGGCGATCTTCAGGATACGGGAGTGGGCACGGGCGCTCAGGGCGAACCGGTTCATGGCCCTTTCCAGAAGGTCGCTGGACTCGGGGTCCAGTGCGCAGAACTGCCTGATCTGCCGGCTGTTCATCCGGGCGTTGGTGTGGATCTTCATCCTCTGGAAACGCTCTGCCTGGATCGCTCTCGCCCTCTTGACCCTTTCCAGAATCTGCTCCGAGGTCTGCCCCTGTTCGAGGGTGGAGAGATCCTTGAAATGCACCGGGGGAACCTCCATGTGGATGTCGATCCTATCGATGAGCGGTCCTGAGATCTTGGACCGGTAACGCTGGATCTGGAGGTAGGTGCAGTTGCACTCCCGCTTGGGATCGCCGAGGAAACCACAAGGGCAAGGGTTCATGGCTGCAATCAGCATGAAACTGGCCGGATAGGTGACACTCGAGTTCGCCCTTGAAATGGTCACCTGTCCGTCTTCCAGTGGCTGCCTGAGCACTTCCAGAACGTTCTTCCTGAATTCGGGTAACTCATCCAGAAAGAGGACCCCGTTGTGCGCAAGGCTCACTTCGCCAGCCTTGGGGACCTGCCCTCCCCCAATCAGCCCCGCATCCGAGATCGTGTGGTGGGGAGACCTGAAGGGGCGAGACCGAATCAGACCGTAACCCTTGGGCATCAGGCCGACGACGCTGTAAACTTTGGACGTATCGAGGGCCTCCTCAAAGCTCAATTCCGGCAGGATCGTACGGAGGCGCCTTGCGAGCATCGTTTTTCCCGCACCCGGCGGTCCGATCATCAGCATATTGTGCCCCCCGGCCGCAGACACCTCCATGGCCCTCTTCACATTCTCCTGTCCTCGTACATCGCCGAAATCCAAGTCTCCGGGTGGTTCCTGGAAGAGCTCTTTCCTCTCCACCTTGAATGGGTCCAGGGTGGCAGTTCCGGCCAGATGCTCGACGAGCTGGAAGAGGGTCTTCACGGGATAGATGGGAACCCCGCCCACCACCCCTGCCTCGGCCGCGTTTTCTTCGGGCAGGAAGATTCCCCCGAGTTCTTTATCCTTCGCTGTAATGGCGATGGGAAGGGCACCCCTGACGGGCCGCACCAAACCGTCCAGAGAGAGTTCACCCAGAACAAGGTGATTCTCATAGGAAACCTTTGAAACCAGTCCCGTGGCCCCGAGGATGCCGAGGGCTATGGGAAGGTCAAAGGCGGAGCCTTCCTTTTTGATGTCGGCGGGGGCCAGGTTGACCGTGATCCGGTCAGCGGGAAAGTCATATCCCGAGTTCTTGACGGCGGCCTTCACCCGTTCCTTGCTCTCCCGCACTGCCCCCTCTGGAAGGCCGACGGTGGAGAAGGAGGGCAACCCTTGTGAAATGTCCACTTCCACTTCTACGATGTAAGCGTCGATCCCGATGATGGCGCTACTCAACACTCTCGCGAGCATCTGGCATCCCTCCGTAAGACCCAAGGAAATCTCATTCAGGCCAGAACCGGATGACAAAAGGCCCGATGGGAGGCCTTCGATTGAAATATGGAAAGAGGCTTTACATTTGTCCTGGGAAATACTATATATTTAGATTTCATTATGGCAGCACTCTTCACCGCTCAGAACTCCCGTCTTGTATTCGTGAACGGGGAAGGGCGCTCCGCACAATCTACCAGCCTCCAATCCAGGCCCTTTGCCGGACCGAGCGGGTGCTGTAAATTCCGGGGGAGGATTCCCATGGCGCGCATTACCATAGAAGATTGCCTCAATAAAGTAAACAATCGCTTTACCCTGATTCACCTGGCGGCCAAGAGGGTCAGGCAGCTCAGGAAAGGATCCGAACCCACGCTTTCATCCAAGAACAAGGACATCGTGGTTGCGTTGAGAGAGATCGCCGCTGGCAAAGTGCTTAAGTCCGAGCGGAGCGAGGGAATGGTCCTGATTGAACCAGGGGATGAAAGCCCGCTCCTTTCTGAAACGGCCGCACCGGCCGAGGGAGAAGACCCCCACGAGCAAGAAAAGGAGGCATAGAGGATTCAAGAGGGTGAGGGACGATGTTCAAGAGAGATTATTATGAAATCCTTGGCGTTTCGCGCGAGGCCGACTCAGAAGAGGTCAAGAAGGCATATAGAAGGCTTGCCATGAAATATCATCCGGACAGAAATCCGGGCGACCAGGAGGCGGAAGAGCGATTCAAGGAGGCGGCTGAGGCCTATGAAGTCCTTCGAAATCACGAAAAGAGAGAGATCTATGACCGTTTCGGCCACGAGGGTCTGGCGGGCACGGGATTCAAGGGCTTTTCCGGTTTCGAGGATATCTTTACCAGTTTCGGTGACATCTTCGAGGATTTTTTCGGTTTCGGCACCAGAACCAAAAAAAGGCACAGGCCCAGACAAGGCCAGAGCCTGAGATACGACCTGGAACTCACCCTCGAAGAGGCCTTTTCCGGCAAGGAACAGGAAATCGAATTCAGAAGACTTGAGACGTGTGCGACCTGCAGCGGCTCAGGGGTCGCTCCGGGCAGCCAGCTCCAGGTGTGCGGCACATGCCAAGGGAGGGGCCAGGTCGTGCGCAGCCAGGGCTTTTTCCAAATCAGCACCACGTGCCCTGTATGCCACGGGCAGGGAAGAATCATCACTGACCCCTGCGACGATTGCAGCGGCAATGGAAGGGTGAAGGTAGACAGGAAAGTCACCCTGAGGATCCCGCCAGGAGTGGATACGGGCAGCCAGTTGCGGCTGCAGGGGGAGGGGGAACCCGGTGACCTCGGAGGATCCCGGGGTGACCTCTTTGTGGTGATTCATGTCAAGGAGCATGCCTTTTTCAAACGCGAGGGAGAGCATCTGTACTCTGAGGTGCCCATATCCTTCGTCCAGGCCGCGCTGGGAGACAAATTGACTATCCCGGTCCTGGGGGGGGAGGAAGGCTACGAGCTGGACATTCCCAGCGGTACGCAGCCCGGAGAGGTCCTTACGCTGCCCGGACTGGGGATGCCACTGCTCCAGAGAAACAGGAGGGGTGACCTTTTCGTAAGGGTCATCGTGAAGATTCCCAAGAGGCTGAGTCAGCGGCAGAGAGAGCTCCTGGAGGAGTTCGGCAAGAGCGCGGGACCTAAGGGCCTCAAGGGTGCAAAGAAATTCTGGGAAAAACTGAAGAAGTCTTGACAGAAGGAATGCAAACCTATGATGAACGAAAAGAAACTGAACTACTTCAAGGACCTCCTTCATCAGAGGCTCGATGAACTCCTGGGTGAGGTCAACAAGACCGTCAGCGGCATGACCTCACGGGAAGACAATCTTCCCGACCCGTCCGACAGGGCAACCCTCGAGGTGGACAGAAACTTCGAACTCAGGATCCGGGACCGGGAAAGGAAGTTGATCGGAAAGATTAAAGAGGCTCTTGAAAGGATCGATCACAAGACTTACGGCATCTGCGAGGTCTGTGGGGAAGAGATCGGCGAGGCGCGATTGAAGGCGAGACCGGTGACGACCCTCTGTATCGACTGCAAAAAGAAGCAGGAAATGGACGAGAAGGTCAGAGGTCAGTAATCGGGCTGCTCCATCACCCACACGTTAGAGTGAAGCCGGTGCGGAGGAGGTGCCCGGCTTTTTTTTCATGCGGGCCAGGGAAATAGCTCATTTCCCGCTCAAGCAGGCAACCGCCCCCGGATGGGAGAAGCGACAAAAGCAGGAGAGGTCAAGCCCTTGGAAGAGCCTCATGAAGAGATCATCACTACCCACGTGAATGCCGATTTCGATGCCCTCTCCTCCATGATCGCAGCGAAAAAGCTCTATCCTCAGGCGACTCTTGCCTTTCCCGGATCTCAGGAGAAGAACCTGCGGAACTTCTTCCTCTACTCCACATCCTACCTTTTCAACTTCACGAAAATCAAACAGATCGATTTTCCCTCCGTGAAGCGTCTCATCCTGGTGGATACCCGCCAGAAGAGCAGGATCGGCAAATTCGCAGACCTTGTCGACCGGGAGGGGGTGGAAATCCACATCTATGACCATCACCATGATTCCGATGAGGATATTCACGGGGACCTGGAGGTGATCCGCGAGGTGGGATCCACTACCGCAATTCTCACCGATATCCTCAGGGAACGCGGTATCCCTGTCACTCCCGACGAAGCGACCATCATGTGCCTCGGAATCCATGAAGACACGGGATCCTTCACGTTCTCCTCCACCAGGCCCGAAGATCACCTGGCTGCCGCCTGGCTCAACCAGCAGGGGGCGAACCTCAACCTTATCGGCGACATGCTCACCCGCGAGTTGAGTTCCGAGCAGATCTGGCTCCTGAGCGACCTGACCAAATCGGCTGTGACCCTAACGGTCAACGGCGTGGACGTCGTGCTCGCCAAGGTCATCCGGGAGGAGTATGTGGGCGACTTTGCCGTATTGGTCCACAAGTTCATGGAGATGGAAAACCTGAACGTCATATTCGCCCTGGCCCAGATGGAAGACAAGATATACCTGGTGGCGCGGAGTCGCCTGGACGACGTGAACGTGGCTGAGATCGCCCTGGCCTTCGGAGGCGGCGGGCATCCCAATGCGGCATCGGCCACCATCAAGAACAGGACCCTGATTCAGGCAGAAAAGACCCTCCGCAACCTGCTGAGAGACCGCATCATCCCCCAGAAGAAAGCCGGGGATATGATGTCCTCCCCGGTGATCCGGGTCCACCCGAACCAGATGGTCAAGGAAGCCGCTCTTCTCATGACCAAATACAACATCAACGTGCTTCTGGCCATTGACGAAGACGAAAACCTGAACGGATACGTCACCCGACAGGTTGTGGAAAAGGCAGTCTACTTCGGCCTGGGAGAGCTTCCCGTCAGGGAGTACACGAATATCGAATTCTCCACAGTGACTTCCGAGGCCTCCCTCAAGGAGGTCCAGGACCTGATCATTCAGAACAAGCTCCGGATCCTCCCCGTAGTGGAAAGGGACAGGGTAGTGGGGGTGATCACCCGTACGGATCTTCTGAACATCCTGGTCGGCGGGCCGGTCATCCCTGACTTCCTCTATGAGTCCAGCCATGCGTCCCATTTTCTGCGGAAGAAGAACCTGGGACCCATGCTCAAGGAAAGGCTGCCCCGAAAGCTGACCCGTCTGTTCATGGATCTCGGCGTGGAGGCGGACTCCCTCGGATACAACGCCTATCTCGTGGGGGGGTTTGTGAGGGATCTCTTCCTGAAGAGAGAGAACCTGGATGTGGATGTAGTCGTCGAAGGCGACGGCATCCGTTTCGCCCAGGACTTTGCCAAGCGTCATGGACTCAAGGTGCGAAGCCACCAGAAATTCGGCACAGCGGTTCTCATCTTTCCCGACGGGTTCAAGGTGGACGTGGCCACAGCGAGAATCGAGTACTACGAGTCACCGGCGGCGCCCCCCAGCGTAGAGGAAAGTTCGCTCAAAATGGATCTCTATAGGCGCGATTTCACTATGAACACCCTGGCCATCAAGCTGAATAAGAGAGACTACGGCGCCTTGGTGGACCACTTCGGCGCGCTGAAGGATGTCCGGGAAAAAACCATCCGCGTCCTCCACAATCTCAGCTTCGTGGAAGATCCTACCCGGGTCTTTCGGGCCATCCGTTTTGAACAGCGATTCGGATTCAAGATCGGGAAACTCACCCTCGCCCTCATGAAGAATGCCGTCAGGATCGATTGCTTCAAGGACCTCTCCGGAAGAAGGTTGTTCCTGGAATTGAAGCTGCTCCTCTCGGAGGAGGACCCCTCCAGGTCCATAGAACGGTTGCACGAGTTTGATCTGCTCAAAGTCCTGTCCCCCGGCATCAGACTCACCCCAGATCTGAGAGCCCTTCTCCGGGAAATCAAAGAAATCCTCTCATGGTTCAACCACCTGTATCTGGACGAATCCTATGAGGCATGGAGGGTCTACTGGCACGGACTGACCTCCATGCTCGATCTGAAAGCCCTTGAGCGATTGGCCGGAAGACTTCAGATGGGCACCACGGAGCAAAAGGCTTTCGTGAACCAGAGAACCGCCGTGGGCATGGCTCTCGACCGCCTTCACCGGTTTCAGGGTGAAGACAACCATACCCTCTACACATTGCTCTCCCAATATGATACAGAGATCCTGCTTTACACGATGGCAAGGTCGAACAGTAAGACCGTGAAAAGATTGATCTCCCATTATTTCACCAAGCTGAAGGGCACCGTGCGCCTGCTCAGAGGCAGGGACCTGAAGGCCCTGGGCCTGAAGCCCGGCCCGATCTTCAAGGAGGTTCTGGAGAACCTGCTGGAAGCGCGACTGAATGGTGTGGTCAGTACCAGAGAAGATGAAATCCGGTTCGTAAGAGAAAGGTTTGGATCCTATCTCCCTGCGGGGCTTTAGCCTCCGCAGGCATTCTCGAAGCTCCATGGTCCACTTGGAGCAGCGTCACCTGCGGATCCCTATGGATTACGAAGTCAAGCTGGAGGTATTTGAGGGGCCCCTGGATCTCCTCCTGCACCTGATCCGGAAGAACGAGGTGGATATCTTCGATATTCCCATTGCCACGATCACGGATCAGTATCTGCACTATATTGATATGATGAAGGCCCTGAACATCTCCGTCGCTGGAGACTTCCTGGTCATGGCTTCGACCCTCATCCATATCAAGTCCAGGATGCTCCTCCCTGCATCTGAAGAAGAGGAGCAGGAGGAAGACCCCAGGGAGGAGATCACCCGTCCGCTTCTGGAGTATCTCCGCCTCAAGGAACTGGCCGTTGATCTCTCCGACCGGCCACTCCTGGGCCGCGATGTTTTTGCCCACCCCCAGCCCGAGGACTTCTCCACCCATTTTGAGGGGGAAGAACCCCTGCTCCACGTGAACCTTTTCCAATTGATGGACGCCTTCAGAAAGCTTCTTGAGCAGAAGATTCCTGATGCACAGATCCAGTTTCGCGGGGACAAATGGGCCGTCAAGGACAAGATCAACCACATCCTGGAAATAGTCAAGGCGCAGGGAACCCACTATTTCACCGATCTTTTCGAAGAGGCTCGGACGATTTCGGAAATGGTTGTGACCTTCCTGGCCCTCCTGGAGCTCGTGCAGATGGGTCTCCTAAAGGTTTTCCAGACCGATCCCGTTTCCGATATTCGAATCGAGCTTTGCCTCTACGAGGAAAAGGAAGATGCCTAAATCACTCAAGCTCATCGTGGAGGCCTTGCTCTTTGCCTCTGACAAACCCCTCACCGCACGGGACGTGCATGCCGTATTGCCTGACGTCAAGCTGCCCGATATCACGAGTGCCCTCAGGGTCCTCAAGTACGAGTACGAAGCCCTGGGTCGCAGTTTCAGTCTGAAGGACGTGGCCGACGGCTATCAGTTCAGAAGCCATTCCGAATATGGTCCCTATATCCTGACCATGCATCAGAGCTCTCCCAGCAGGCTTTCCCGTGCTTCCCTGGAAACACTCGCCATCATTGCCTACAAGCAGCCCATCCTTCGTCAGGAGATCGAGCGTCTCAGGGGAGTGGACTCAGGGGGAATTCTGAGAACCCTTCTTGAGAAAGGCCTGATCAGGATCGTAGGCAGGAAGAACCTGCCTGGAAGGCCACTTATCTACGGTACGACCAAGAAATTCCTGGAGGTCTTTGACCTCAGGGACCTGGAATCCCTTCCCAAAATCAAGGAGATCAAGGCCCTCGGAAGTGATGAAGATGACCTACCGCCATCCAACCAGCCGCCCCTCCCGCCCCAGGGAGAAGTCCCCCAGGAAGGTCAGGGGGGTGCAAAGCCAGCCCTGGACACGGAAGAAGCCGCACCAGACCAGGAATCCGATGAACCCACGGCCGGCGAAACAGGCAGATCAGAGCCGCAGGCTGAATAGAATCCTTTCCCTTGCCGGCGTCGCCTCCAGGCGAAAGGCGGACGGGATCATCCAGGCAGGCCGGGTCGTGGTGAACGCCCGGGTGATCCGGGAACCGGGGACTCAGGCAGTGTGGGGTGTGGACAGCATCAGGGTTGATGGCCGGGAGATCCCCGGACCTTCACCCAGAACCTACCTCCTGCTCAACAAGCCCTTCGGGTACGTCACTTCCCTTCATGATCCCGAGGGGAGACCTGTGGTGTCCGACCTTCTCAAGGGGATAGAGGAGAGGGTCTATCCTGTCGGCCGGCTCGATTTCGACACCCTCGGTCTCCTCATCCTCACCAACGACGGCGACCTGGCCCACCGTTTGGCGCACCCGCGCTATCGTGTTCCTAAGACGTACAAGGTAACCATAGAGGATGCCCTTTCGGATGACGCCCTGGCCGCCTTGAGAAAGGGCGTTTACCTGGAGGACGGTTTCAGCGGGCCTTCCAAGGTGACCCTCATCCAGCGGGGATCTCGAAAATCCCTTGTGAGGATGACCATCACCAGGGGCAAGTCGCGCCTGGTGAGACGCATGATAGAAGCTGTAGGGCATCGGGTGATCCACCTCCTGAGGACAGGATTCGGCACGGTCGAACTGGGTGAGATCAAGATGGGCCACTACAGGCTTCTCGAAACCCACGAGGTCGAGGAACTCAAGGAACTGGTGGGGCTGGAGTGAGTTTTTTGTTTACAAGGGGGGTTGGCTTGTTGTAAGGAAATGCAGTGATCAAAAATAGCGATCACGGCTTTTTCCAAAAGGGGCGGTTAACTCAGCGGGAGAGTGCCATCCTCACACGGTGGAAGTCGCAGGTTCAAATCCTGTACCGCCCACCATGAACATCCAAGGGGTTACGGTCTATAACCATGACCCCTTTTCCTTCCTATTATGACCGCGTAGGGCAGTGGCAGCGTTGTAACCCCATTTTCGCAACAAGTGCATGAAGATGGCTTCTGAAAAGCCGGCACCCCACAAAAGAACTCACGCCGTGCCCGCACAAGGAGCAAAGATCAAATGGAGATTCATGGTCTGATACGAAAGACACAGGATGGCGGACATCTCTGCCGCGATGAGTTGGTGCATCTGCTCTCGATGGCACCGGATTGCTCAGGAAGTTATCTCGTCATGGCCGAAGCCAATCGAATCTCAAAGGGGTTGACCGGAAATCGGGCTGAAGTGCATGCCCAACTGGCCCTGAACCTGGCACCCTGTCCCGGCAACTGTGCATTTTGCGCGTTTGGACAGAAGAACGGTGTTTTCTCGCAAGAGACGCGTCTGACGGCAGAAGAAGCCGTCGCTTACGCGCAGCATTTTGAAGAAGACGGCGCGAATGCCATATTCGTGATGACTACTGCGCATTACCCATTTGCCCTTTTTCTGGAAATATCCCAGGAGATCCGGAGGAACGTTCAACCGGAGACAGTTCTTATTGCCAATGTTGGCGACCAATCCCTTGCCAACGCGCGAGCGATAAGAGACGCTGGGTATGCAGGCGTTTACCACGCCATGCGCCTGCGTGAAGGAATCGATACGGGTCTCTCCCCTGAGAAGAGAAAAGGGAGCATTCAAAACTTTCAGGACGCCGGGCTGAAGGTGGGAACCTGTGTCGAACCTGTCGGCCCGGAACACACCCCTTTGGAACTGGCTGAGATGATTTGCTTCACGGCCTCTTTCCATCCTTGTTACAGTGGAGCGGCCAGGCGAATTCCAATTCCCGGCACTGAGATTGCCAGACGGGGAAAGATCAGCGAAATTCGTATGGCCCAAATCGTAGCCATTACACGATTGGGTATGCCGAGAACCGTCCTCGGCAACTGCACACATGAGCCATGCACCCTCGGGGGACTTGCCGGCGCCAACCTCTTCTGGGCAGAGGCTGGCGCCAACCCGCGAGACACGGAAGAAAAGACCGAAGAAGGCAGAGGGGAGACCGTGGAGACCTGCCGTGAATTGTTTCAGGAATGCGGGTGGCATACCCATGTGGGGCCTTCCCGGTACTACAAGAACCCTTAGGACTCATCAGGAGGACACGTGATCGAGGATCTTATCGATTACAGGGGGGATTGCTGAAAGGCCTACCTGGACGTAGGTCTATGTCTGAGAATCATACCGCCTGGCGAGTCCTTTGAGTTCATTGTCGAAAAAGATAAGCTCGACAAGATCAGGCGCGTCATTTCCCATAACGGGGGGGAGGTCCTCACGGAAGACATCATGGATGACGGTGTAAGGATCAAGGTGACGAAACAACACGCCCCGGACTGAAAGGCTTTGACTCCCGCACCCGGGTGAGGCACCCCCTCCGCCAAACAGATCGAGTGATTCGATCGCAGAAAGAAGGGTCGGAAGCGCCGGTTCATTTCAAGGGCCAGAGACCCCTCTCCTCGAGAACGCCCCGAAAGGTCTTCAAGGCGGTATTGACCACTGGAAATCCCCCATAGGTAGCCATCTGGAAGATGACCTCGGTGATCTCCTGTGGGGTGCATCCCACATTCAGGCCCGCATGGAGATGCAGCATCAGTTCGTCTTTCCTTTCGAGCACGGTGAGAGCTGCGATGGTCACCAACTGCCTTGTCTTGTGGGGGACCCTTTCCCGGGCATACAGACTGCCCGTCACGAAGAGAGACAGGTCCCTGGCCAGTTCTTTGTCGAAAGATCTCCAGAGATCAAAAGGCCGCTCGCCCTTGACTCCGTTGAAATAGAGTTCCGCCGTCTTTTGGGTCTTCTCTTTCAAGCCGTCCATCCTGTCACCTCATTTCACCTTCTTCGTGATCCCTTCTGCCCGGAGCCGACGCTGGGGAGAACGCCTCAGTACCCGCTGGAGGAGATGGACCAGGTAAATCAGGGCCAGCACCGTCCAGACCGCCTTCACCGCCATTTTCTGCAGGGTCGCCCCCAGGAGAAAACTGTGGGCAAAGGCGAGGGGAAATACGCCATAGGCAAGCCTGTGAATCCCTTTCCATGTCCGGTATGGAAGGTGTAGCTTTCGAGAAAACAGAGCTGCGCCCCCTGCCCCCAATAGCAGAACCAGCGCAATGACTCCCATTGTTTTCAGCGGACCCATGGGAGCACTGTACCCCTGCAGCCTTTCCGATACGATGATGGCCATGGGATGCAGGGCCAGCAGTGCCATGGCGAAAACGCCGCATCGCCGATGAAGGGTCAAAAGACGGCCCGCGGCGATGCCCACCTCGACAAATCTGATTTTCGACACCCAGAGGTACTGAAAGCACAGAATCACAAAACCAAGGAGGGCCAGCAGACGTCCTCCCTCATAGAGG
Source organism: Deltaproteobacteria bacterium (assembly GCA_016926135.1). Next base: position 9,298 of record JAFGPH010000043.1, on the reverse strand, counting down.
TACACGGCTGCCGGCAAGCCTCCGCTCAAGGTCAGGGCCCACGTCACCGTCACCCCCGCCATGAACAAGCCCATGATCCCCGCCCACATCACCCATTTCATTTCGCAGCCTGCCCGCTTGGCTTTGAGCGCGGGTCGCCCGGATGTGTCCCCGCCTCAAATTCCCTGTCGTTGCTGAAGCTGTCCGTGTCAGAGTCCATGGCCCCCAATGCGACATTGTACTTGTCCCCGGACTTCATCACCACATTCTCCCAGGATCGTCCGAATGGATTCCTCGGTCCACCCCCATCTGCCCTCACATGGCAGGTGCCGCAGCCGAACTTGGCTCCCCTGTCCGGTAGGGTAGCCAGACGAAAGGGCCTGGCCGAAGTATCAGGGACACAAAACACGTGGAGAAAAACAAGCAGCAGAAGCCCGAAAAGATATCGTTGAATCATCCGTGGCAGCATACCTGGGCCCATCTGTTGATGACCTCCTTTCAGAGAAGCAAGCCAGTATTGGCGGTCTTTGGGGAAGGCCGCTCGCCCTTCGAGAACACAGCGTAAAAGGGATTTTAGCGGGTGCAGGACCGGGGGTCAAGTACCTGGTTTGAAAAAGACACCCGCGGAAAGCCTGTCGAGACAAAGGATCGCCTTGTGTTGACGACCTTATATCGCCATGATACATATTCTGCAGTCGCACTCGGGGATCACCCCGTGGGTGTGCGGTCCATCATTTTTGGGATAAGGAGGAAACCATGAAAGTCCTGGCCCTTAACTCAAGCCCTCGCACCGGTGGGGAAAGCAAGACCGAACTGATGTTGAACCACCTTGCAAGAGGAATGCGGGAAGCTGGTGCGGACGTGGAGGTGGTGAAGCTTCGCGAGAAGAGCATCAAACACTGCATCGGTTGTTTCACCTGCTGGACCAAAACCCCCGGAGTGTGCATTCACCGAGACGACATGAGCGGGGAATTATTTCCGAAGTGGCTGAATGCGGATCTCGTGGTCTATGCCACACCACTCTACCACTTCACCGTGAATGCGAAGCTGAAGGCATTCATTGAGCGCACCCTTCCCGTGCTTCAACCCTTTTTTGTGCAGGTGAAGGGGCATACTGCTCATCCCTTCCGAGAAAAACCGCCAAAGGCCGTGTTTCTCTCGGTGGCCGGGTTCCCTGAGATGGAGATCTTCCAGCTGCTTTCTTCCTGGGTTCGCTTCATCTTCGGTGCCATGGGCGGACTTGTGGCGGAGATCTACCGGCCTGGCGCCGAGATGCTCACCACACCCCAATTGAGGGAAAAGGCATCAGGGATACTGGATGCCACCGCACAAGCGGGAAGGGAGATCGTGGAATCCATGAGCGTATCCGCCGAGACCATGGCACGGGTCACTCAAGACATCGTCGAGGACAAGGATGTCTTCTTCCAAATGGGAAACCTCATGTGGAAGACCTGCATTGCAGAGGGAATAAGCCCAAGGGAGTTCAGAGAGAAGGGCCTCATTCCCCGTCCCGACTCCCCGGAGATTTCTCCCTGCTCCTCAGGATGAATCAGATCTTTGGATAATAACTCCAGAAGGGAGACTCCGATCATGTCCAGGCTCACCCTGATCACAGGAGGAACACGATCCGGCAAGAGTTCCCTGGCCCTGGATCTGGCACTCGAGGGGTACTCGAAAAGGGTTTTCATAGCAACAGCGGTCGCGCTGGACCCCGAGATGAGGGAACGCATCTCGCGACATCAGAAGGAGCGGGGTCATCGATTCCAGACCGTTGAAGAACCCTTGGAACTCCACCGTGCCCTTGTCGATCTCCCCCGGGATACCGAGGTCGCTGTCGTGGATTGCCTTACCGTGTGGCTCGGCAATCTGTATCATCACGCTGACGGAGCGGGAAGCAATGTAATGGCGATCCTGGAGGACTTTTTGGATGGCCTGGATAGAGTCCCCTGCGACCTGATCCTGGTGACCAACGAGGTGGGTTGCGGTATCGTACCCGATAACGCCCTGGCGCGCTCCTTCAGGGACACGGCCGGCTACCTGAACCGCAAGCTGGCTGAAAAGGCGGCTAGGGCCTACTTCGTGTGCATGGGAATTCCCCTCACGCTGAAAGGTACGCCTTCGGAATGAAAATCATCTTTTTGGGAACCAACGGGTGGTACGACACGAGACTGGCCAACACGTGCTGCATACTGATCGACACGCGGGACGCTTATCTGGTGCTGGATGCGGGAAACGGAATTCACAGGCTCAATCGTTACTGCAAAAGGGACCAACCCGTTTTTCTTTTCCTGAGCCACTTCCACCTAGATCATATCGCGGGTCTCCATATCCTGGGGAAGTTTTCCTTTCCCCGGGGTCTCACGATGGCCGGTCCGAAAGGATCAAAGAAAATCCTGGAGGCCTTTGTAAACCAGCCATTCACGATGCCCCTGGAGGACCTCCCCTACCAGGTGCGCATCCTGGAATTACCGAAGGATTCAGCAAGGCTTCCGTTCCGGGTGGAGTGTTTGGAACTCCTGCATTCCACACGTACGCTGGGATACAGGATCCATGTGGAAGGGAGGGTGATTGCATACTGTCCGGATACCGGCTACTGCCGCAACGCCGTTCAAATCGCCCGCAGGGCCGACATCCTGATTGCGGAGTGCTCCTTCAGGGATGGCGTTTACACCCCCGAGTGGCCCCATCTCAATCCGACTCTTGCCTCCAAAATTGCGAGACAAGCCCAGGTCCAGCGCCTCGTTCTGACCCATTTCGACCCCACCAGCTACAAGACTCAGGCTTCCCGAAAAGAGGCGGAGATCCAGGCAAGCAAGCGCTTCCCTCGTTCGGTTGCATCGAAGGACGGTCTGGTGATTGAAATATGAGGGGGTATCCCGTCATCAGAGGAGTGTATGATTCCGTGAACAGCGGGTGTAACGATCCGTACGAACGAGGAGGCCTGTAAAAAGGGAATACGGCCTGGAGAATTCTATAACTATAAGAAATCACATTCTATTGTATGCGCACTCCTTTCTGGCATGCATCTTGCTGTATCCCACACCAGGGGTCATGAGGCGTTGATTCCTCCAGATTACGGCGTCGTGGCCCCTTCCTGCCCCAGGACCCCTGGGGTGTCTGAGTATGAAACACGGCAGGCGGCTGGCTCAGCCCTCAGGGGTCACCTCAACAAAGAAAATGGAAACGTCAAGGAAAGGGGGTGAGGGCTCCCTGCCGACGTGGCCGTTGAGCACGAACTCCGGCGGGGCCGGGGAGAATTCCTTCCGGATCAGTAGATGAGGCCGGTTCTCTTTCTCGCGAGTTCCAGGGTCGGAACAGCCCTGATTCTGGCCTTTTCGGCACCGGCCTTCAGGACGCTCCGGATGTAGTCCATGTTGCCCTCCAGATCCTTACGCCTCTCCTGGGCCTCCCTGAAGTGGTGCCGAATCCGCTCAAAGAGCTCTTTCTTGACCTCACTGTATTTGAGACCGCCCCTGCGATACCGCTCGGCCAGGTCCTTCTTCTCATCTTCACTCATGAAAAGAGAAATGGTGGCATAGAGGTTACACTTCTCCGGGTCTTTTGTCTCGGCCACAGGTGTTGAATCCGTCACAATCCTCGCGATCTTTTGACTGAGTTCCTTTTCGTCGCAGAAAATCTCAATGGTGTTGTCATAGGACTTGCTCATCTTGCGGCCGTCGATTCCCACAACCGTAGGCACGCTGGCATTGATCTCCGCCTCCGGAATCACAAAGGTCTCTCCGAAAGTGGCGTTGAATTTCATGGCAATGTCGCGCGTGATTTCCAGATGCTGCTGCTGATCCTTTCCCACAGGCACCCTGTCCGTCTGATACAGCAGGATGTCCGCCGCCATCAGAACAGGGTAGGACAGAAGGCCGTGATTGGGTGCGATTCCTTGCTCGACCTTGTCCTTGTAAGAATGGCTCCTCAAGAGCAAACCCACAGGTGTGACATTGTTCAGGATCCAGGTGAGCTCGGTCACTTCAGGCACATCCCCCTGCACCCAGAAAACTGCCTTCTCAGGGTCAAGGCCCAGTGAGAGAAAATCCAGTGCCGCCTGAAGGGTCCCCGATCGAAGGCGATCGGCGTTAGAAACCGAGGTCATGGCGTGATAGTTCACGATGAAGCAGTAGAGTTCGGAACGAACCTGATACTCGATCATAGGCTTCATCATCCCGAAGTAGTTGCCTATGTGAAGTTGGCCCGAAGGCTGAATTCCTGAAAGAACACGCATCACCAAGAACACTCCTTCTCTTTGCCAATCTCCCCTGAGCCTGTAGTGATCACCGAATCATCTGAGGTTGTCCTGAAATCGAATAGCCTGCCTCCGCGAGCTGGCCTGCGATTTTCGAGACGGAGGTCACTCTGTCATCAAAGTGGATGATGAGGGATCGCTCTTTGGTCATGATCTCATAGTGGAGAACCCCTTCGAGATTCTTCAGGGCAGACCTTGCCCTGTCCATGGGACTTCCTCAGCCACTCAGTAGATTGGGAACATGCAATTTCACCGTTTTGCCCTCGGTGGGTGCCACATTCTGAATGCATCCCACCAGGGCCAAACATGCCGCTATAAGGATAACCGCGGAAACCCTCGTCTTCATTCTTCTCCCCTTCTACTCTTTCGACACATCCTTTCTTGACTTGAAGGCATCCTGCAGCTTCTCGCCGAGGGAACCCAGGGTCTGTCCACCCCCTGCCCCTGCGTAACCGCGCCATTCCGCTTCCTCCCTCTGGTCGGATAGCCCGAGGCTGATCCTTCGCTCTTGGGGGCGGATCGCTTCTATCAAGACCTTTATGGGATCCCCTTCACGCAATCCCTCAAGGTTCCCTTTTGCGCCCGACTCCGTGATCCGCGATTTCGGTACAAGCCCGGTAATCCCGGGCTCCAGCGAAACGAACCATCCGAAGGGCTCTTTCCTCTCCACCGTTCCTAAAACGGATTGACCGACACAAAACCTCTCCTCCGCATCCGCCCATGGATCCCCTTCAACATCTCTGATGCTGAGGCTGACTCTCCTTCTGGAGGCCTCGATCTCCTTGATGAGCACCTCCACGAGCTCCCCTGGCCGAACCACCTCTTCGGGCTTAACGACCCGCCTCCTGTAACTCATTTCGCTGATGTGGACAAGGCCTTCGATTCCGGGTTCGATCTCTACAAACGCCCCGAACTTGGTGCACCTCTTCACCTTCCCTTTCACCTTGTCCCCGTGGCGAAATCTTTCCGTCACACTCTCCCAGGGATCCGGTGAAACCTGCTTCGCGGAAAGGGCGATTCTGACCTGGCCAGGACTTCCATCCCTCTCCACACCGATGACCTTGACACGGAGAACATCGTCTCTCTGCACCGCCTCATCCGGCTTCTCCAGGCGGGACCAACTCAGCTCGGAGACGTGAACCATGCCTTCCACACCGGGGGCGAGTGCGACAAAGACACCATAGGGCATCAACCTCGTCACCTTCGCGTCGTACAGGGCCCCCACCTGCAGATCCCTACAAAAGACCTCTCTTGCCTTGGCCTGCTCCGCCCTGAGAATTTCCCGCCTTGAAACGACGATATTCCTCCCCCCCTCTTCGAGTTGGGTGATGACAAAAAGGTAGGTCTTCCCCACGTGGTCCTCAGGTGTTTCCGTGAAAACCACATCGATTTGCCCCATGGGACAGAAGGCCCTTCGCTTCATGATCTCAACGTGGAATCCTCCTTTCACAACCCCTTTCACCTTCCCCTCAACCGGGACTGCGCGTTCGTAGGAAGTCCTGAGCGCCGGGAAGCCGCCGTTTCTGGATGCGGCCCTGGACAGCCTCAACTCGTCCCCGCTGGAGGAGACCACATAGAGATCAAGGGCATCCCCCACCTTGAATGGTAAGGCGCCCTCCTCATCAAGGAGTTCTCCCTTTTCCACCACGCCGTCCACCTTGGTGCCCGTGTCCACGAAGACCGCATCTTTTCCAATGGAGATGATCTTTCCATGGATCTTATCGCCCACGCGGATCTGCCCCTCCCTGCCCTTTTCGTAAGCTTCCATGAGTTCAGCAAAGCTCTTCTCCTCCGGTTCCTCAACCCTGGATGAATCATCCGGCATAATGCACCTTCCTTCCGTCAGCGACTTTGCCCCCTTCTGCGGCATCGCATCCCGCGTCCTAGGGAGATGACGATGGTACTCTACCATAATCGGCCAGAGATCAACAAAAAAATGCAGTCCATTATTGCCTAGGCGAGTGCGCCGCTTAACCCTTGTAAGTGCACTCCTGAACCTCCTCCCTCACGGAATGAGACAAACACTCAAGTTCTCCAGGCGCTATGCCGATATAAGGATTAAGCGGCGCACTTGCCGACGGGCAAACCTTCCGAAAGGTGGGGACGCAAAGCTTCCGGTCTACGTCCACTGAGTGGATAGGATGGCGGAGCTACCAGGCGAGTTTCACATAGAGCCCGGTCCCTGTGCAAGGAACCGGGCGTTTTTCTTGAGCCTCCGGTTTGCTCTGCTTCTCCTTCCATCTACGTAAAAAAGAAAGGAGCGCAAAAGAGATGATGATTGACCCCTATGCCGTTGCCATAAGACCCCAGTTTCCCACAGTGGACCTGGAAAAGCTTTCTGAGCCGGAGGAACCGAGACCTGTTGAGGGGAGCGCTGAAAGCCTTGATCCCCGTTTCGACATCAACAGGGAGAGGGCACGGAGAGATCGAAGACTTGAGGAGGGGCAGCGGGAATCCCGAGCGAAGGCGGAAGGCTACGATGCCAAGGGACATCCTGTAGTGGTGGAGCCCCCGGAGGTTCCGAGTCCGGAAAACATCGAGTCGCTGGATCTCCTGGTCTGACAGTCGAGCCCCACTGACAGGGGCCCGTGGGACCGGTGGTACGGCGTAACCCGCCGAAGCTCCAGTTCTCCTTCGCCAAGGCTTCGGAGGACACCCGCATTCCTCCGCGGTCGAGAGACCGTGCCTTCCTGCGAAGGCGGATGGTAGGCGGGATTTCCCCGTTCCCCGCCTTCCTGCTCAGGGCCCCAGCAGAAGAGACCGGCCTTCCACTTGGCCGGAGAACTGCCAGGTTTTGTATTGCATGGCGTCGTCGAACTATGCCAGAATGATGGTATGAAGACGAACGCAAATTTCAAAGCGCAGTTGACCGATACGGTAGGCGCTGAGAACTACTCGGATCTCCTCATTGATTTAGTTTCCTATTCCTATGACGCATCAGACCACACCCACAGGCCTTTTGCGGCAGTCTGGCCAACCTCCTCCGAGCAGGTTTCGAAGATCCTTTCCATTGCCAACACACACCAATTTCCCGTGATTCCTCGAGGAGCCGGGACAGGCCTCGCAGGGGGAGCAATTCCGCTCCAGGGCGGTCTGGTTCTGGATATGTGCAGGATGAATCGCATCGTGGCCATCCGCATTCCCGATCGCCTCGTCGTGGTCCAACCGGGAGTCGTGTATGGGGACCTTGAAAGGGCCCTGGCACCGTATAAATTTTTCTTTCCGCCCGATCCGGCGAGCGGAAAGGTCTGTACCCTCGGAGGAAATGTGGCTACCAACGCTGGCGGAATCCGAGGGGCCAAATACGGGGTCACCCGGGACTATGTATTGGGACTCGAGGTCGTCTTGCCTGATGGCCGAATCACGCGTACGGGATCAGGCTGCATGAAGTCCTCCTCGGGATACGACCTCACCAGGCTCTTCGTCGGCAGCGAGGGGACACTTGGCGTGATCACCGAGATCACCCTCAAGGTGAGCCCCAAGCCGCTGGCCTTCCAGACGACCCTAGCCATGTTCCCTAGCCTTAGAGACGCAGGTCAGGCCGTCACGGATATCATGCACTCCGGTATCATCCCCAGTGTGCTCGAGGTGCTGGATGAAAACTCGATCAAGGTCCTCAGGGACAGTTCGGGCACTGACCTCCCAAACGCCTCGGCCATGATCCTGGTTGAAACCGACGGCTATACGGAGGCCGAAACGGTCTTTCAGATGAACCGGGTGGTCGAGGTTTTTGAAAGGAACAAGGTGATCAGCATCCAGAAGGCTGAAACCGTTGAGGAAACGGAAAAACTCTGGAAACTCCGCAAATCCGTCGGCAGCCTTGCCGCCAAGCTCCGCACCGGCAATGTCTCCGAAGATGTAGCCATTCCCATCTCCAAGGTGCCTGATCTTCTGACCGGGATTTCCTCCATCGTTCAGCGATACGGCCTTCCCTTTGTCGTGTTCGGTCATGCGGGGGATGGGAACCTCCACCCCCGTGTTATGTATGAACGATCCGATCCCGAGCAGGTAAGCCGGCTTCGAAAGGCAGTAGAAGAAATTTTCAGAACCACATGTGAAATGGGCGGCACCCTCACGGGAGAGCACGGTATTGGGGTTTCCAAAGCCGCCTATATGGGCCTCGAGCACGACCGTGTGGCCCTGGATCTCATGCGCTCCCTCAAAAGGCTGTTTGACCCGAACAACATCCTGAATCCGGGAAAAATGGCCCTTGATTCCTGAGAATCGCAATGCCCCCGCTCCCTGGTCGGTGGGGGTCTTCGCCAGTTCCGGGAACAGGCCCACTTCAAAAAACGATTGACACTATATGGGAACTCTGTTACGTGGAGTTTTTCGGCTTTTCCATGAAGCTGCAAGAGAAAAGCGGGCCGGCAAAATTGCAGTAAAGGGGTATAGAGAGATGACCGACACCAAATTGCAGGAACTCATCGACACGTTGAAGCAACAAGGTGTGCAGAGTGGGGAAGAGGCCTCTCGCCGCATCATCGAAGAGGCGAATCAGAAGGCAAGCGGGATTCTTGCCAAGGCAAAAATTGAAGCGGACGGCATCGTTGCCCAAGCAAAGGAAGAAGCGGACAGGAGTTACAGACAGCTCCAGTCTTCACTGGAAATAGCAGCCTCTCAGCTATTGACGGATCTTAGGAGGGTTATCGAAGAGAACCTTCTCGCCCTTCCTATCAAAGCAAAGCTCACCGAAGAACTGGGAGAGACCCGTTTCCTCAAGGAACTGATGACCACCTGCATTCGTGAATATGTGAAGCAACCGGAGCGGGCCGATCTGAGCATACTCGTTTCCAAAGATCAACAACAGAAGCTTGAGGATTTGACGATGGAATTGATCAGCTCCCTTCCGGGCAAACGTGAGGGTGAGCGCCTCAGAATCGAGCTCAACAGTGATGGCGTCGCCTTTGGCTTCATCCTGGGCACAAGCGACGGAGTGGTCCGGCTGGACTTCACAGACGAAGCCTTCCTTGAACTCTTCCTGAAGTATCTCACACCCAGATTTCGCAGCTTCTTCAAGAACATTGATGTCAAGGGACTGAGCAACAAATGAAGTATTATTTT
>JAFGPH010000308.1 GCA_016926135.1 Deltaproteobacteria bacterium | reverse complement strand
GTGCGAGAGTGGCGGAACTGGCAGACGCGCTGGACTTAGGATCCAGTCCCGAAAGGGGTAGGAGTTCGAGCCTCCTCTCTCGCACCATGAATCCCTTCTCCGGATCCGGAAACGAACGACCGGCGCACCTCGCATCATCCTTCTCAGAGAAGAAAACCCAAGGCATCATCCCGAATGTGCCTTTCAGATCAGTCGAACAGGGAGATCTCCCCGTACATGATAGTGTCATCGCCCCCGCCGAACACGCGGCGGCCTTGCGGCAGGTGATGATGCAGTCCTGCGAAAAGATCATCAGTAAGGGGTTCCTGCCGGTCATCACCAAGAAATGACCCGGAACAATCTGGGCACTTTGAAGAGCGGGGAATTGCCTTGTCTGAGGACGGTCTTTTGGGTAGAATACCTCAAAAGTCGAATCGGAAATCCTGGCGGCACAGAAGCCCGACCTTCCGAGACTCAAGGGGGAATCGTATGATGTCATTTACTGCCGTGATTGAACGATGTCCGGATACCGGGTTTTATGTTGGCTATGTCCCGGGTTTCCCTGGTGCCCACTCCCAGGGAGAAAGTCTGGAGGAACTCAATCGCAACCTCAAAGAAGTCATTGAGTTACTTCTTGAAGAGGGTGAGCCACGGCTTAAAGCCGAGTTTGTGCGGACGCAAAACCTGGTAGTGGCCTAACCATAGGCGACATACCCGACCGACTCAAAGGCATACCCGGTCACCGCCCGCCCGATGACCCAGAAAGAGCAACAACGATTCAGGCAGTGGGGGGCGCGTTGAACATGAGCAAGATCCCGAAGAGCGATTCTATCGAGGAGCTGGCGAGATTCTGGGACACCCATGATCTGACGGAGTTTGAAGACGAGATGGAAGAAGTTCAGGAACCCGTTTTCGACAGGGGTCCCAAATCCGTAATGCGGATTCGACTTCGCCCCGATGAAATGACGACACTGAAACGCAAGGAGGAAGAAAGTCCTTTCATGAGCAAACAAGGTTTCCTGTTCATTGCGTTGGCGGCAGTTCTTCTTTTCTCTTCTTGTCAGGGCCCGGGGGCCAAAGACCGGTACCTTTTGCCCCACGTTGGCACCTGGGAGGGGGTGGACAGTACAGGGACCAAGGGTATCGTCACCTTCAGGGAAGATGGGACCGGGACAATGTCCTTCCAGAACAACACGTATGAATTCGAATATGTCTTTGATTACGGGAAGAAGCCCCTCTGGCTCGACCTCGTTTACAGCCGGGAGGGCAGACCTTTCAGGGCCAGGCTTATCGTGAAGTACCTGGACGACCATCGGTTGAAGTGGTTCACCCGCTTCGATCAAACCAGGCCTGCCGGATTCCCTGAAAAGGACGGACCGAATGTGATAATCCTCACAAGGTTGAATCACCTGAGGCTGTAGATCGCCGCGAACCTGAACCGGTTCTGATGGGCTCGGCCAAACACCGCGGGATCAGGTCTTGCCTGAACGGCCCTTTTCTGGTATGAATCCATTTCGTACCCTGGAAGCCCCTGGCATGAATACAGAATTTGGAGCAGGCTCCGTTGAATTCCTGATCTTCTGGCTTCTGTGCTCCGCGCCCTATTACCCCTATTCACAAGGAGTGCGATCAGAGAAATGAAGAGATCCCGTGTTGTGCCCCTTCTTTTCGCCTTTGCCTTCACCGTCTTCATCGGCCAGGGATCTTCGCTCTATGCCCAAGAGGACGACCCCTCGAAGCTGAGATCCAGAGTCAGCGAGCTTGAACTCCGCGTAAAACAGCTGGAGGCGCTTCTCAAGGCGTGTGAGGAGTCTCGCAAGCCGGGGACACCCGATCAAATCGGCTGGCAGAACAAGAAGAACTGGCGGAGGCTCTCCAAGGGAATGCAGGAGGGACAGGTGAAAGGTCTGCTCGGCGAGCCTAGCAAGGTCATCCAGGGGGTCAAGACCCTCTGGTATTACCCCAACATCTACTGTGGTTATGTCACCTTCGATGACAAGGGAAAGGTGATCGGGTGGAATGAACCCTGATGAACGATTCAACCGTACCGCTCACCATCATCGAGCCCAAAAAGGGTTGGACCCCCATCGACCTGAAGGAGTTGTGGACCTTCCGGGAGCTTCTCTACTTCCTGACCAAGAGAGATATCAAGGTTCGCTACAGGCAGACCGTGCTGGGAGGACTCTGGGCCATCATACAGCCCCTTTTCACCATGGTGGTCTTCACCCTCTTCTTCGGCCGCCTGGCTAAAATGCCTTCCGAGGGCATCCCCTACCCCATCTTCGTTTACGCGGGCCTGCTCCCCTGGACCTACTTCGCCAACGCCGTTACCGGCTCCGGCAACAGCCTGGTCGGGAGTTCCAATCTGATCACCAAGGTCTACTTTCCCAGGCTGATTGTCCCTGCTTCAGCAGCCCTCGCCGGGCTCCTGGACTTCTTTATCGCCCTCTTCGTGCTTTTCGGGCTCATGGTTTATTATCAGTTCATTCCCGGCCCGGCAATTCTCCTCTTTCCCATGCTCGTGGGTCTCACCTTTCTATGCGCCGTAGGCGTAGGCCTCTGGCTTTCCGCCCTCAACGTGCAGTATCGTGACATCCGTTATGTGATTCCTTTCCTCATCCAGCTCTGGATGTTCGTCTCCCCGGTTATATATCCCGTCGGCATGGTCAAGGAGGGCTATCAGTGGCTCCTGGCCCTGAATCCCATGGGAGGGGTCATCCACGCATACCGCGCTTCCCTCCTGGCGCACCAGCCCGTGGACTGGAGCCTGCTCGGCATCTCCTCAGCCATCATTGTCCTGTTGTTCCTGGGGGGGCTCTACTATTTCAGGAGGATGGAAAGGGTATTCGCGGATGTCATTTAGAAGCGGAGAGTGTGGAGCTTAGGGCTTGCGCAAGAATAACTTAGCAGACAACCCTGAGTACCGTTCGCACTGAGGTATCGAAGGGCGAACGTAGGCGCGTGCTTCGATACCTCAGCACGAACGAGCCCGATCAACAAGTTGTGAAGTTATTTTTGCACAAGCCCTTAGCCGAACCTGGGGGATTCTTTGAAACCTTGACTGCAAACTCTTTGCTCTGAGCTATGGCTGAAATCGTAATAAAAGTCGAAAACCTCTCAAAACTCTACCGCATCGGCATACGGGAAGCGGGCTACCGCACCTTCCGGGAGACCCTGGTGGATGCTGCCAAAGCCCCCCTTCAGCGCCTCAGAGCCTATTTCAATCGCCAATCGTCAATCCTCAATCATCAATCCGAGGCCCTCTGGGCCTTAAAGGACGTTTCCTTCGAGGTCAAACAGGGCGAGGTAGTGGGTATCATCGGCCGGAACGGCGCGGGTAAAAGCACGCTGCTCAAGATCCTCTCCAAGATCACCGAACCGACCGAAGGTCGCGTGGAGCTGCGTGGCCGCGTGGGCTCTCTCCTGGAGGTTGGCACCGGCTTTCACCCAGAATTGACCGGTCATGAAAACGTCTACCTCTACGGCGCTATCCTGGGCATGACCCGCTGGGAGATCACACGCAAGTTCGACGAAATCGTCGCCTTTGCCGAACTGGAGAAATTCATCGACACCCCGGTGAAACGTTACTCCAGCGGCATGTACATGCGCCTGGCCTTCGCCGTCGCCGCCCACCTGGAACCGGAGATCCTCCTGGTGGACGAGGTCCTGGCGGTGGGAGATGCGGCTTTTCAAAAAAAGTGCCTTGGGAAGATGGGTGAAGTATCCAAGCAGGGAAGGACCGTTCTTTTTGTGAGCCATAATCTGGCGGCGGTGGCATCACTGTGCGAAAGGGCTTTCCTGTTCGACGAAGGGGCTTTGGCCACTTCCGATCACACCTCCCTCGTGTTGGAGGAGTACGTGCGTAGGGTGTCTCAGATCACCACCCTTGACCTTGCCAAGAGGACGGATCGTAGAGGCGACGGTTCGTTGCGTTTCACGAAAATCGTCCTCTTCTCAGGAGATCAAAGGGTCGAGGTTGTGGGCTGCGGGGACGCTCTGCGATTTGAACTTCACTACGAATCGACCCGGATCTCTTTGAACAAGAGCCTGGGCGTAGCGATTTCCATTTACAACCACTACGGGCAGCATCTCCTCACATGCTGGAATCATCTCACGGGCAACGAACTCAGGGTCGAGGGGCCAAACGCAATCATCTCATGCACCATCCCTCGCTGCCCGCTAGCACCTGGAAGATACTCCTTTAATCTCTACTGCGAAGTCAGCGGCTCGCTTTCGGACTGGGTGCAGGAGGCGGGTGTTCTGGACGTGATTGAGGGAGATTTCTTCGGCACAGGCAAGCTTACGCCCCAAAGTCACGGGGGAGTCCTTGTCCATCATGAGTGGCAAGGCGGCCCGGCATGACACTGCGAAGTGGACTTTTCAGGTTTCTGAGGCGTTTCCTCATGCGATGTTCAGTGGATCTCGTTAAGGTCGGACCTCGACCTCCTTGGCCTGAGGACCGCTCACGTTTTACCTATCAGAGACTGTTCAATGAGTTCGACATACCGACCGGTTCTACGGTACTCGATCTCGGAAGCGGTGCCTATCCCTTCCCTCCGGCTACCATTCTCTGTGATCGTTTCATGGACACTACGCGGCATCGTTCAGAGAAGCTGGTTGTGGACACCCGGCCTTTCATGGTTTGCGATGTCATGAACTTACCCCTGCCCGACAAATCGATCGACTTTCTTTACTGTTCACATGTCCTGGAACATGTGGAAGACCCCCTTAGGGCGTGTTCAGAGATCACGCGTGTCGGCAAGCGAGGATACATTGAAGTCCCTGCCTTCGCAAAGGATATGCTTTTCAGCTGGGCCGACGAAATGCACAGATGGCACATTGTGGCTATTGACAAGAAGATGGTTTTCTTCGAGTATTCCAGAAGACAGCGGCAGGGGATCGGATCCGATGTATGGCGAAATGCGATATTTGCCAAGTCCCACCATCCGATGCAGGACGCCTACTACAATAATCCGGACATCTTCAATGTCATGTTCAACTGGTCCGGCGGTTTCGAATGCATCGTCTACCGCTTGGACGGTTCCACCCAGTGTGAAGTCCTCAGTTGAAGCTTTTTTAATCAAAACATTCGCCACCCTTCCGGTGAGCCCATATGCCCGAACCCCCATTTCCGTTATGGTTTTTCTAATCCGTCCACTCCTTGAGAAACAGAACCAGGGGAAGCATTTATCATGAATTCACCCATCCCCGTTCTTCTCTTTGCTTATGCCCGACCTGATCACCTTCGGAGAACCCTGGATTCTTTGCGCCACAATCATGTGCCGATCATCTATGCCTTCAGTGACGGACCCAAGGGCCGGGAGGACCATGAAGCGGTCAAGGAAGTCCGCAGGATTCTTCGAGGCATCGATTGGTGTGACTTTCACCTGCTCGAACGCACATCCAATCTCGGTCTTGGGCGATCTGTCCTGGAAGGTGTCACATCCGTGCTCCACGAGAAAGACAAATTTGTGGTATTTGAAGACGACCTGGTCTGCGTCCCCGGAACGTACGATTACCTTTGCGCCGCACTCAGGCATTATGAGGATGATCCCAGGGTCATGAGCGTGACCGGCTGGACGCACCCTAGGGTAACTCCCAGCGATGTCATCGATCAGCCTTACTTTGACGGTCGAGCGGAATGCTTGGTGTGGGGTACCTGGGCGAGGGCCTGGGAGGGGATGGATCAAGATGCCAGGACCCTGATGAACGCATGCAGAAGACGTGGCATTGACATATATCGTTACGGTGCCGATCTGCCTGCCATGGCTGAAGCTGAACTGACAAAGAACATCTGGGCCGTCAGATTCCTCTACCTTCACATTCTCCGCGGAGGCCTGTGCTTGCGCCCTCCGCAAAGCATGGTAGAACACATTGGATTTGATCCATTGGCCACCAACGCAAACGATGGGAGCTCGTGGCCGAGCTACGGCCTGAAACCCTGCCCGCCCCTTCCGACGGCCTGGCCCGATCCCCATGAGCATCCGGAATGCCCGCACCTATGGCAAGGGGCATATGGCAGCCAGCCCAGATGGCTCAGCCGCGTCCATGGGTCTCTGCGTCGTCTCGCTTCAACGAAGTTGCGACACGGATTCCTGTCACGCAAATGATTATCAACCATCCCACAGCGGAGAACATCCGGACCACTCACAAGCAGCATTCATTGCATCTGGGACTGTTGTGGTTTAAGTGGTAAGGAGGTTGTCGATGCGCACTAAAGAACTTTTTAAACAACTGATCCCACCCCTTGTGATACGTAGCTTTCAAACCTGGCGCAGCAGGGAAACCGATCCTGGCCCTGATTTGTCCGGCGATTACCCTTCTTGGAGCGACGCAATGGCCGCTAGCTCGAGCTATCAGTCAACTATCATTCTGGATAGAACCAAGGCGGCACTCCTGAAGGTCAGAAGTGGTGAGGCGAACTTCGAACGCGACTCCGTCCTGTTCGATGAAATCCAGTATTCATGGCCCCTGCTGGCCGGCCTGATGTGGGCGGCCGCCCGCTCGGGCGGCAGGCTCAATGTTCTGGATTTCGGCGGCTCGCTGGGAACCACATACTTCCAGAATCGCGTCTTTCTGGCGCACCTGCCCGGCGTGCGCTGGAACATTGTGGAGCAACCTCGGCATGTGGCCGCTGGCAAAGAGTTTTTTGAGGACGAACAACTCCGGTTCTATGAAAGTGTCGATGATTGCCTCTCGGAAACAGGGCCCAACGCGTTGATTCTCTCAGGCGTCCTGCAATACCTCGAACGCCCCTATGAAGTTCTGGGTGAGTTGTTGAGACTCCCGATCGATCACGTCATCATCGATCGGAGTCCCTTCTCAGAAGGGTTGAGGGATAGGCTTTGCGTGCAACGAGTCCCCCCTCGTATCTACCCGGCCAGCTACCCCATCTGGATCTTTTCCAGGGGAATGTTCTTGCAACACATCACTTCAAGTTCGTTTCAAATCGTTGAAAAATTTCCGGCTTTGGATAGACTGGACGGCCCCATAGTCTTCCGGTTTGAAGGGATGATCCTGGCCCGGGTGCCGAAAGTCTGAGAGATCCTATGTATCAATTCTGCACGTATTTCGATCATCATTACCTGCCAAGAGGGCTCGCTCTCTATGAATCGTTAAAGCAACATTGTGCAGCGTTTCGCCTGTGGGTTCTATGCATGGACGAGCCATCCCATGAGGTTCTTCAACGCATCAGACTGCCCCACGTCCGCCTGATCACGCTGGCGGAACTGGAAAAGCAGGATGTAGACCTCCTCAATGCAAAGGGAAACCGGAGTCCGGTAGAATACTATTTCACATGTACCCCCTCATTGCCTCTCCATATTCTTAAAAACCACGCTGAAGTGGATCTCGTCACCTACCTGGACGCAGACCTCTTCTTCTTCTCAAACCCTGAATCCCTCTTTCATGAACTGGCAGCCCGTTCCATTGGCATTATTCCCCATCGGTTTCCCGAAGCATTGAAGAATCTTGAGCAATTCGGGAAGTTCAATGTGGGCTGGGTTTCATTTCGGCGAGACGCCCAGGGGATCGCCTGCCTTGAATGGTGGCGCGAAAAATGCCTGGAGTGGTGTTACGACCGAATTGAAGAGGGCCGCTTCGCAGACCAAAAGTACCTGGATTTGTGGCCCGATCTCTTCAAAGAAGGCTTGGCCATACTGCACCACAAAGGAGCCAACCTGGCGCCGTGGAATCTGGCCAACTATCACATAACGCGAAGGAAGAACTCTGTTTATGTGGATGAGCTGCAGCTCCTTTTCTACCATTTTCACGGCCTCCGCTCGGTGAAAACCTGGATTTACGATCCACAGATTGAGCTCTATGGGACAAAGTCCTCGATCCTTATTTTGCGTCACATCTATGCCCCTTACGTACGCATGCTAAAACAACAGGCAAAGATGGCCTCCCCCCTCCATAACAGGCCGGTGTCTCTGCACAACATAAGAACTCGGCACGCCATGACCTCCGAACAAGGGTCGCTCCCTCCCCACCTCAAGCTCGGCTATAAGTTCACGGAGTACCTTCGCATCCTGAAGCGAATCCTCCTTCGGAAGTACTTCTGCCTCATCCGGGACAGAGTCCTTTAGCACTCTTTGCCTGCATAAACTCAAAGGATTCAGACCACAACAACGTGAAAGCGATGGGAGAAACGCCTGGGACCTTTTCGTGAATCGGCCCAACAAGACTTACAGCTTTACAGACTGCACCAGCTTCGACATAATGGGGCGGATGGGAATCACAACGGCTCCCGTGATCGACCCTCATTTTCAACAGGAGCGCTTTAAACTGGTATGGATTTTCGGTTCATCCCGGAATGGCGATCTACGTGAGCGGGGGAATATCGACACTGGAGTATTGTTCGAACGGCCTCCCACGTTGGACGAATTGTATGCTCATATTTGACCGATTTCGACTCTAACCTCTACGCTCTTTGCCCTGCGCTCTACGCTTAGGAAAATGCGCTGCCCAATCCTAAAAGACCTCCCCCCTCCCCCACCCGGCAAGACCGGCTGGCCTTGGACGGAAGAGACGAGTCCATTGCCTGACAAGATGACCGATGCCAGGCTCTGGCCAGGGCTCAGCATTGTCACGCCCAGCTTGAATCAGGGACAGTTCATCGAAGAAACCATCCGATCTGTCTTGCTTCAGGGATACCCTGCTCTGGAATACATGATCATTGATGGGGGCTCCAACGACGAAACATCGGAAATCATCAAGAAGTATGAGAAGTGGTTGGCATACTGGGTGAGCGAGCCTGATCGAGGCCAGAGTCACGCCATAAACAAGGGTGTTTTGCATGCTGCGGGCGACATCGTATCTTGGCTCAACAGCGACGACCTTTACTGCAAAAGAGCTTTTGAGACAGCAGTTCTAGCCATGTGTCCCCAGGAAACCGCTATGCATCCCATCGTATATGGGAATGCTTTGCGGATTGATGAGATGTCAAATGTCACAGGTGAATTCATCAGCAGCAAAGCAGAATGGATAACATACCGGAATCTCGTTGCCTTGAGGCATTCGTTGGGGATTCATCAGCCTTCTGTTTTCCTGGCCAGCAGCCTGATGAGACAGTACCCATTGGATGAGAACCTGAAATACGTCATGGACTACGATCTATGGATAAGATTGAGCAGGGACCATGCTTTCCACCATGTTCCGGACTTCCTCTCGCTGATACGATTTCATCATTCTTCAAAATCATCCATCAATATCAAACAGGGTAGAGGGCTCTTCATCAGAGAGACTCTGTTCGTGAGCAGGAGGTATTGGAATCACCAACCATTCAACAGGATGTATTTCCGGCTTCACTCCGCCGCGTGGGCACTGAGGAAAAGGGTGCTCGCCATCACCGAGGTCACCCTGATTCGCTTGAAATCAGTGCTGGTGTCCATTCTCGGTGAAATCGCTTATACTACCCTGAAAAATCGAATTCGATGTCTCCGTCCCTAGACTTTTTGAAGAGACCGGAAATGAGAATAGCCTTTGTTCATAACCGATACGTAGCCTATCGTAGAGCATTGTTCCAGGCATTGCGCAGTAGATACGACGTGACTTTTTTCTTTGAAGACGAGGGGATAGACCAGAAACCGGATTTCAAATGCAGATTTTCCAGGACGATCAGAATCCCGTCAAAGAACATCCGTTTCTCTCACCTCCTACCCCTCAGACTCATGGCCGGCGATTTCAATCTGTTCATCAGTGGTGATCTGGCATACACCAATACATTAACCACGTTTGTTCTCTCCAAATTCCTGCGTAAGCCTTTCATCATATGGTCCGAGGAATGGCATCCTGACTCCGTTCTCAAAAAGGCTCCCTTCACAATGAAAAAATGGATTGTCAAGAACTCAGCCGCCTGCATAGGAGCTGGGATCAAATCAACCTCCTTCCTGAAATACCTCGGCGCCAGGGAGGATGGGCTTTTCACAGCCCCTAATGCAAGCATCCCCATTGTGGACCTTCCAGACAAAGACCGATCATCCGATTTGGACAGTTTTCCCGAAGGGGATTTACTGAAAATCCTTTATCTGGGACGTCTGGCCCCGAGCAAAGGTATTGAATACCTGATTGAAGCGTTCGGCACTTTGCAGGCAAGGGGCTTTAAGGCCGCCCTGATCATAGCGGGCGAAGGCCCCATCCTGACCAAGCTGGAATGGGTGGCCAGAGAAAAAAGGCTGCAACACATACTTTTCACGAAGCGTTTTGCACACGATGCTGATAAGCTCCGCCTGTATCGAACCTGTGATGTCTTGGTGCTCCCGTCCCTCTACTATGGGTATGTCGAAGGATGGGGGCTCGTGCTGAATGAGGTCATGTATTTTGGCAAGCCGGTCATCGCGACGGATATGGTTGGTGCCGCATATGACCTGATAGACGACGGAATCAACGGATTCATCGTTCCGGAAAGGAATGCCGAGGCTCTTTGCTCCGCATTGATGCGAATCATGAGCGACAAAGCGCTCCGAGGTTCAATGGGGTTGACATCCAGAAAAATCATAACCGAAAGATACTCGTGCTCAAAGATGATCGCTGGATTCGAGGAAGCGATAGACTATGTTTCACGTGAGAAACCTCATCAATAAGTGTAAGGCTCGCGTGAGGTTGCGCAGGAGTCTTCTGCGCGTATATCACCGGTTCCAGCGCTGTGATACGTTTTCTCTCCTTGATGCTGGTTGCGGTCCTCACTC